>CAZMBM010000095.1:0-8426 GCA_964564475.1 uncultured Flavobacteriaceae bacterium
AGCCCATACCTATTGGGAAACTCATCGGCACAACTCTTAGCCCCAATTTTTGTTCGACTTCGTCAAGTAAATCGAAGGCGTCCTTGCCTTCTCTATCTAATTTATTGATAAACACAATCATAGGAATATTGCGCATCCTGCAGACTTCTACTAGCTTTTCGGTTTGGGTTTCCACCCCTTTGGCGACATCAATCACTACAATAACACTGTCAACCGCTGTGAGCGTTCTAAAAGTGTCTTCGGCAAAATCTTTATGGCCGGGTGTATCTAAAATATTAATTTTTTTATCCTTGTAAATAAATGCCAATACCGATGTGGCGACAGAAATACCGCGTTGGCGCTCGATTTCCATAAAATCGGATGTGGCTCCTTTTTTTATTTTATTATTTTTTACGGCACCGGCTTCTTGAATGGCTCCGCCAAATAACAAGAGTTTTTCTGTTAAGGTGGTCTTACCCGCATCGGGATGCGATATGATACCAAAAGTACGGCGGCGTTTTATTTCTTCTAAAAAAGACATGTGTTTGAAACAGGTTTATAAGGGTGCAAAGATAGAAATTCTACTTTCTATTAAAAGTGATTTAATATTTAATATAGATTTAAGTCTATTAAAATATTTAGTTAGATTTGGGAGGTTTAAAATCTGCGACTGTTTAAAACTAACTTATTATGAAACCGGAAAAAATTCTCAATGACAAAAGGTATTTTTTAAATACAATTACCAAACCTTTTTTTAGGTTTATATGCCCTTTTTTAATCTTTATGGCTCTGGCCGCATCTTGCCAGACAAAAACACAACAAATTGATTACAGTACTAAGTTAGGTGTTATTGACAATATTGCCGATTACAGTAGGCAAGTAGCAAAGAATCCTCAAAACCGGCTTATTGATTTGTCCGTTTTTATTCCAAATATTTCGTTGGATATTCGTTATGCCACGACAAATAATTTTACACAACAAGTCATCTATAAATCGGCACGTGCTTTTGCCCGAAAACCTGTTGCCGAAGCCTTAAAGGCTATTCAGACTGAGTTAAACACCCAAGGCTTAGGACTTAAAATATTTGACGCCTATCGCCCCTATTCGGCAACCATAAAACTTTACGAAGTATATCCCGATAAAAATTTTGTAGCGCCACCCAATACGGGGTCACGTCATAACAGAGGCTGTGCTATTGATTTGACAATAATAAATCTAGCTACGAAAAAAGAGTTAAAAATGCCTACCGCTTACGACAGCTTTAAAGAAGAAGCCGCCGCCAATTACAAAAGTGTTCCGGATTCTGTTCTTAAAAATAGAACGCTTCTTCAAAAAATCATGCTCAAAAACGGCTTTGTAATATACCCGCATGAGTGGTGGCATTTTGATTATAAAGATTGGAAAGACTTTACTTTATTAGACATCCCTTTTGAAAAATTAACCAAGTGATAATATGAATTCCTATAAGCAGTATTTAGTATTTGACTTATAAAAAAAACTACTTAATTGAAAATATGTATATTTATGACGTTCAATACGCCAATTATGCCGTAAGTAACCGATAAATGACAGGTATTATTCTCACTTCAAAACGTCTCAATTTAAGATTTATAAAGAAATCTGATTTACCTGTTATCCACAAATTACAGTCCATTGCAGAAGTTGACAGATATAACACCTTGGGAATCCCCAAAAACTCAGTCGAAACGGTTGCCGTTATGGCACCTTTATTTAAGGCCTTAGAGCAAGCCCGCATTATTAAATATACTTTTGCAATCAACATAATCACAGCAGAGCAATTTATAGGTTTAATAGCCTTAAATTTGGGGAAGCCCAAGTACAGAAGTGCCGAAATTTGGTATAAATTATTTCCTGATTATTGGCGAAAAGGTTATGCCACAGAGGCTCTTAAAAGTATTTTAGATTTCGGATTTTCCGATTTAAAACTTCACCGTATTGAGGCCGGTTGTGCTGTTGATAATTTGGCCTCGGTTAAAGTTTTAGAGAATGTAGGTATGTCTTATGAAGGTAGAAAACGCAAAACTTTACCCCTAAAATCGGGCTGGAGTGATAATTTTGAATACGGTATTTTAGAAAGCGACTACAGTATTATAAAGACCTCTATGCATTAATGAAAACATTTGTAATAATTGGTGGTGGTGCCGCAGGCTATTTTGCGGCCATTAACACCGCAAAAAAACATCCCGATTTAAAAGTTATTATTTTAGAAGCCAGCCCTAAAATCTTACAAAAAGTAAAAGTATCCGGTGGCGGACGGTGTAATGTTACCCATGCCTGCTTTGAACCAGAAGAGTTCATTACCTTTTATCCCAGAGGTCAAAAAGAACTTCTCGGTCCCTTTCATCAATTTATGACAGGCGATGTTATGGATTGGTTTGAAAAACGAGGTGTGCCACTTAAAATTGAGACCGATAACCGTGTTTTCCCAAAATCAAATACCTCACAGAGTATTATTGATTGCTTTATCGGTCAAGCCGATAAATTAGGGGTTACATTGCTGACAAATCATCGCGTAAGCGCTATTAAAAAAGAAGGCGATATATTTAAAATAACGACTTCACAAAAAATATTTACCGCCAATTATGTTTTAATTGCAACAGGAAGTAGTCCTAAAATGTTTCCTATCATTAAAAGCTTGGGGCATAAAATAATAACACCTGTCCCCTCTTTGTTTACTTTTAACATTAAAGATGAAAGACTTATAGACAATATGGGTCTTTCTGTACCCTATGGACGTATAAAAGTGTTGGGCACTAAGTTAGAATCACAAGGTTCTATTTTAATCACGCATTGGGGCTTGAGTGGTCCGGCTATTTTAAAACTATCGGCTTGGGGGGCGCTTGAATTACATCAAAAAAAATATCAATTTGACATTGAAGTCAATTGGTTGAACAAAAAACAAAACACCGTTTTTAACTTATTGACAGCCTTTAAAAAAGGCCATTCCAAAAAACAAATTAACACAAACAGTCCTTTCAAAGAAATTCCCAAACGTTTGTGGCAAAAATTGGTAGAGTTTGCCGACATTAAAGCGCAAACACCTTGGTCACAATTGGGTAAGTACCAACAGCAAAATCTAAGTTTGCAACTCACAAAATGCATATTTAATGTTACGGGCAAAAGCACTTTTAAAGAAGAATTTGTAACGGCCGGCGGTGTCGATTTAAAAGAAATAAACTTTAAACGTTTTGAAAGTAAGTTACAGAAAAATCTCTTTTTTGCCGGCGAAGTATTAAATATTGATGCCGTTACGGGTGGGTTTAATTTTCAAAATGCATGGACAGGCGGATGGATAGTAGCACAATCAATAAAATAAAACTCTCTTTAATGGAAGACAGCTTTATCGCCAGATTTAATAGCTATTCTGTACGCAACCAAGTCAGCAGAATAATCCCTACCCTGCCTATTAAAAATGCAACAAAACCAAATAGCGGTGTAAGAAAACTTATTTTTAAACCTGCCGCTAACATAGCCGGCGAAATATTTCCAACAGCTTCAATCGTGTCAAAAGCGGTTATTAGACCTAAAACCTGACCTAAAAGTCCCCAAACAAAAGCAAACAAACTAAAAGAGCTAATAAGTTTGATTGTCTTGTTAACACTTTCTTTTTTAAGAAAACCTTTTACTGTTAAAGCAATATTTGCAATAATTAACAATACTAACGGATACATAAAAGCAGGACTACCGTCATTTAAAATTGATAAAAACATAGTATTGTATTTTTTAAACTTACACAGTTTATGAGATACTGCTAAAAAATTGACGTTAAACTTCTGTCAAACCAAAAATATTTTCTTTAAAGAAGTTTTTATATTCTATTTTTACATTTTTAACTATCAGATTATGAAATATTTTTTACACATCTTATTTAGCTCTCTAGTTCTATTTGCCGGTAATGTTGCTAGTGCACAAATAAGTGTTGGTAACAATAGAAATTTCTCACAACCCTCACAGACAGAACCATCAGAAAAGACTTCATTAAGTATTACAAAAATGACAGAGGTATTTCTATACGAACCTTCTACTGTACTAAAGGTTCTTAGAATAAAAGATACGCCAAAACAAACAGCGGTTACTTATATAGTAGAAACTTATAATAATAAATTGATAGAGATAAAAGCTTTTAATAAGGATCTTTTTGATACGGCAGAACTCTTCTTAAAAAGTAAGCTAAACGAAACGAAGCGTACCGGAGACCCTTATGTTATGTCAGGCGCAAAAGTTAAACTAATCGAGATGTTAAAACCCATCCGTGAAAAAGTCGAAATTCAAAAAAATCTTTTAAATCAGTCTTTAAAAAAAGAACTCACAGCTAAGCAATATACAAAATGGCTTAATTATCAGAAAAGTAAAAGTGCTGATAAGACTTTTAAGCCACATAAGAAAAAGAAAAATTATATGCAGAGACGTTTTAACAGACGTGGCCAAGTTAGACGTAATTTCTAGTTTTTATAAATAACCGTACTCTTGAGATTGGCCCGTGTGTAAGGATTTAGGTGTTGGCTTTTCGGTAATATTTTTTCCGTAAACAAAATGATACACGAACCAATAAAATTAATGCCGGCACCTCTACTAAAGGACCGATTACCCCTGCAAAGGCTTGTCCCGAATTCAGCCCGAAAACAGCAATAGCAACCGCAATGGCCAATTCAAAATTATTACCTGCGGCCGTAAATGCTACAGAAGCTGTTTTGTCGTATGATGCGCCCATTGCCTTGGTTAAGAAAAAACCAATGATAAACATTAAGCTAAAATAAATTAGTAGCGGAACCGCAATAATTAATACATCCATTGGAATTTCTACAATCAACTCGCCTTTTAACGAGAACATTATCACAATCGTAAACAAAAGGGCAATCAATGTTATTGGTGAAATAATCGGCATAAATTTTTTAGTGTACCATTCTTCGCCTTTTAGCTTAACTAAAATCAGCCGACTTAAAATTCCCATGACAAAGGGAATGCCCAAATATATGGCAACACTTTCTGCAATTGTTCCAATTGAAATATCTACAATAGCCCCTTCAAAACCAAAATAAGGGGGAAGAATAGTGATAAAAATCCACGCGTAAAAACTATAAGCAAAAACTTGAAAAATACTGTTTAAAGCAACCAAACCTGCTCCATATTCGCTACTTCCCTCTGCAAGATCGTTCCACACCAATACCATGGCAATACAACGTGCCAAACCAATTAAAATAAGTCCAACCATATATTCAGGATAATCACGCAAAAAAGTAATGGCCAAAACGAACATTAAAACGGGTCCAATTATCCAATTGAGAAGAAGTGAAACAAAAAGGACTTTTGTATTTCTGAAAACCTTTGGCAAGAGCGAATAATTGACCTTTGCCAAAGGGGGATACATCATCAGTATTAAACCGATTGCAATGGGAATATTTGTTGTTCCGCTATTGAATGAGTTAATGATTTTAGGAAAAGTTGGTATAAAATATCCCATGCCTACACCGACGGCCATCGCAACAAAAATCCAAAGTGTTAAATTTCTATCGAGAAAGCTTAATTTTTTAGATGATGCCATTTTTAAGAATTGATTTGAGAGAAAACATACAATAGTTCGGTTGCCATTTGAAAACTCCTTTCGGTGTATTTTTCAGCCTGTTGCGGGGTGTTGTCAAATGCTTTGGGGTCTTCATAAGTTATCGGAATTCGCTTTTCAGCCCCCGGAACAAATGGACAGGCTTTATCTGCCAAATTACAAGTCATAACAGCTGCAAATTTAGATTTAGGGTTAAAATCATCATCTGTTTTTTTTGAAAATCCAATAATAGGATGTTTATTTTCGGCATATTTAATACTGTAAACCGGGTTATTGCCTTCTGAAATTTTTTTTACTTCAAAACCCGAATTTTGTAAAGTTTTTATCACCCTTGGGAAAAGTGCTGTAACTTCTGTTCCCCCTGAATAACAGAATACATTTTTAATATTGACATGATGTGCCATTACCTGTGCCCACACTTGTGCTAAATGACTTCTTCGTGAATTATGAGTACAAATAAAATTAATTCTTATTTCTTGTTTGGTGTTAATTTTTGATTGAATGAATTGAATTAAAGGCTGCAGTGTTTCTTTGCGTTTTTTTGGAATACTTTCTGTATTTAACCCGTTAATCAAGTCTTCAATTTTTTTGAATAGTTTCATGTGTCTTGTTTTACTGCATAATCTAATAAAGTAATTTAAAGATTTTTAGCAACAATCTACTTTGTTATTGACATCTCGATTTAGAAAATCAATCATAATCGCTTTCATTTTAGTCCAAATTTCAGGATCAATACAATAACACACCTTAGTGCCGTCAACGTTTCCTTTTATAAGACCTAAATGTCTCAATTCTTTAAGATGTTGAGAGATTGTTGGTTGGGCCAACCGTATTTCGTCAACCAATTCACCACAAACGCAAGCCTCAATTTTGAACAAGTGTTGCAGGATAGCAATTCTTGCAGGATGTCCAAATACTTTAGCAAAATTTGCAATCTGATTTTGTTCGTCAGTAAACAACTCTGATTTGACTAATCCCATTTTTTATCAGTTTATTGCAATATTACGATTAATGTTTTATTATTCAAAAAAATACATACGATTTGGAAAATTTTACGCTTTTATTATTTCGTATTGGAGTAAGCACCGGGGAATAAATATGGGCTTTGTGCGGGCAGGCGAATGAACGGCGGGCTTTTATTTCTTAATATTCAACTATTATTTCGACATTCAATTCTTGTTGACTATCCATTTTAGGTATCAGTGCATGATAAGTCAGATTCGGTGCAACAGCAGCAATATTTTGAAAAAATGTTACCTTTAAATTTAAATTTCCGGTTTCACAATTTTCAAGTAATTCATATGCAATGGATTCATTTCCACTCGCAAGTCCTTTTTTTCCTATTACCAAATCATAAGTAGAAAAATCAATTGTGGGTTGACAACTTCCTGATACAAATTCGGCAAAATCTAGTTGGTTACTAATAATCATATAATTGTCAGATAAACCTATATCCATTTGATATTTTGTATTAGTGCAAGCATATTCATTTTCAAGACTTGTTATGTTCACAACATTATCAGTACAATTATTATCATT
Organism: uncultured Flavobacteriaceae bacterium; assembly: GCA_964564475.1. Taxonomy (GTDB): domain Bacteria; phylum Bacteroidota; class Bacteroidia; order Flavobacteriales; family Flavobacteriaceae; genus CG1-02-35-72. The sequence continues at coordinate 7,100 of CAZMBM010000095.1, forward strand.
ATTGCAAGAATAAAATCCGAAAAATATGATTGAGATAATTAAAATTCTAAGTTTCATAATTGTATTTTTTCATTAGATATTGTTCTTTGAGTTACTCGTATCTGGTTTAGCCCCCAATAAGTTCGGAGTGTTCTTTTAAATTTTATTATTGTGCATAGTTGTTGTCTATTTCATTTACAATTTCTTGAAATATGGTTCTCCAAGAATCAACATTTTTATTCTTTTTCCCCATTCTCACAATAATGATTTTTTCTTTTGGGTAAATGAAAAGATACTGTCCTAAATGTCCGGTTCCCGCAATGCTTTTAATTTCATACGAAGCATCTTTCTTATCTGCATAAATCCACCAAAAATTACGGTAATATAAATCATCGGCAAATTCCGATAATTTGTATTTTTCTGAAATATTGAAACTGTAATTCATCCATTCATTTGAGATTAATTGTTTCCCATTCCAATTACCGTTATTTAATACAAGCCGGCCAAACTTGGCGAAATCAATAGCTCTAATATTTAGCCCACTTTCCATTTTTGTCATACCGGATTCTTTACTGTCCATACTCCACGAGCCGGAATATTCCATACCTAATTCATTCCATAATTTTTGTTCAAAATACTTAGCCGGAGGAAGGTTTGTAGCCTTTTCAATTATCATTCCAACCATAATAGGATTGTAGGAATTATATTTAAATTTAGTTCCAGGTTCATATTCAATCGGTAATTCGAGTATTCTTTCTCTTAAATTGGGATAATAATAAGCTTTTGGTTTGTCGCCCCAAGGTAAATCGTGGTCTTTAAATTGAATCCCACTGCGCATATCCATTAGTTGTGAGATAAGTACTTTTTTGTATCCAAGGTCAGTGTCAATTAAATCCGGAATATATTTTACAACAGGGTCATTTATGCTATGAATGAGTTTTTGGTCAATGGCAACCCCGGTAATGAGTGATGTAATTGATTTTGCTACTGAAAACGACGTATTTATTAAGTTTCTTTGATACCCATTCAAATATCTTTCAAAGAGTAAAGTATCATTTTTTATGACCAAGAATGCAGTTGTACCGGATTCTTCTAAAACGTCTAATAATTCAACTTTTTCATTTTCACTCTTTGATACTTCGATATTTTCGAGTTTAGCGTCTAATTTATTGAAAAAATAGAATGGTTTAGAGGACGCCTCAAATTCATATTTTGGAAACTTTTTAAAATCTTCAACATCAGAGGCCCGCCATTTTATAAATCTACCTAAATAGGTTTTAGTGCTGCAAGAAATATATGCTATCGAAATAGTTGCAATGAAAAATAACGATATGTATAGTTTTTTTCT
>CAZMBM010000096.1:0-8234 GCA_964564475.1 uncultured Flavobacteriaceae bacterium
TTTGTTATTATAATATATTAATTTTCACAACAAATTATTATGGAATCATCAATTAATGCTTTTATGGACTACGTCGAAGCACGTAATCCTCATGAGCCGGAATTTCTTCAAGCGGTTAGAGAGGTAGCCGAAGCTATTATACCTTTTATAAAAGATCACCCTGTTTACCAAAGTCAAAAAATATTGGAACGTATGGTAGAACCCGAACGTACCATTATTTTTAGAGTTCCTTGGATAGACGATGAAGGTCGCAATCATGTAAATCGTGGTTATAGGGTCGAATTTAATTCGGCTATAGGACCTTACAAGGGCGGGTTGCGTTTTCACCCCTCTGTTAACCTAAGTATTTTAAAATTTTTAGGTTTTGAACAAACTTTTAAAAACTCATTAACCACGCTACCTATGGGCGGTGGTAAAGGAGGTGCCGATTTTGAACCCAAAGGAAAATCGGATAATGAAATTATGCGTTTTTGCCAATCTTTTATGACTGAGTTGTTTAGACATATTGGGGCTAATACCGATGTGCCTGCGGGCGATATAGGTGTAGGAGGACGCGAAATAGGTTATTTATTTGGTCAATACAAGCGTTTAAAAAACGAATTTACAGGAGTACTTACCGGTAAGGGTATGACTTTTGGTGGCTCCTTAATAAGACCCGAAGCCACAGGCTACGGTACGGTTTATTTTGCCGAAAACATGCTTAAAACTAAAAACGACTCTTTTAAAGGAAAAACGGTAGTCATTTCGGGCGCCGGAAATGTGGCCCAATACGCTTGTCAAAAAGTAACACAACTGGGAGGTAAAGTAGTCACTTTCTCAGATTCTGCCGGTTTTATTTATGATGAAGAGGGTATTGATAAAGAAAAACTCGATTTTGTATTTGAATTAAAAAATGTCAATCGTGGTAGAATAAGTGAATATGTCAAAGAATATCCAAATGCCCAATATTTTGAAGGTCAAAGGCCTTGGGGTATAAAGTGCGATATTGCGTTACCATGCGCTACACAAAACGAAATTGATAAAGAAGATGCCGAGAAATTAGTATCTCACGGTACTTATTGTGTAGCCGAAGGTGCTAATATGCCTTCTACGCCCGAAGCTATAGAAGTTTTCCATGCCCACAAAATATTGTTTGCACCGGGAAAAGCCTCTAATGCAGGGGGTGTTTCTGTATCAGGTTTAGAAATGAGTCAGAATTCAATGCGTTTAAGCTGGACAAACAAAGAAGTCGATCAAAGACTACACGATATTATGAATGATATCCACAATACCTGTGTTACCTATGGTAAAGATTCTGACGGCTATGTAGATTATATTAAAGGGGCAAATATTGCCGGCTTTATTAAAGTAGCCGATGCTATGTTAGCACAAGGATTGGTGTAGAATATTTTAGAATTACCTACTAATTCAGAAAGGAGCTGTCTTTTAAAGGCAGCTCTTTTTGTTAAATATTCGGTCAAAACGCCTAAATTTATCTGTTAAAATGATATCTTGCATTTAAAATACCGTTTTAATGACACACAAAAAACCACTTCCTAATTTAAGAACTTACGAGTTTGGTGAAGTTGCTTTTAACGGACTTATGCAAAGCAGAATAAATAAAGTGCTTATTGTATGTTCTAATTATGACTTCTATATGCTAGAAGAAGACGGTAGAATTGATGAGCAAATTTTTTATGAATACACGTCTTTAAATCTGAGGTACCCACCTAGTTTTGTACATGCCAATTCGGCTAAAAGAGCCATCAGAAAATTAGAATCAGATAAAATAGACTTGGTAATAACTTGGTTAGATATTGGTAATTATAATGCTTTTGAAGCCTCTAAGCAAATTAAAGAAGCCTTCCCTGATGTACCCATTGTGGCCTTGAGTTTGTATTCTGCAGAGTTGCGTAAAAAATTAAAAGCAGAAAAAGGAGGTGTTATAGATTATGTGTTTCACTGGAATGGTAATGTGGGTATTTTTTTGGCCATCATTAAAATAATAGAAGACAGGATGAATGCCGAAAACGATATCAATAAAATTGGTGTAAAAGCCATATTGTTGGTAGAAGATTCCTTAAAATTTTATTCGCGGTATTTACCCATTATCTATAAGATTATTTTAAAACAAACACGCGCCTTTATGTCAGAAGGTCTTAATGAGCACAGAAGAATGATGCTTATGCGGGGACGTCCTAAAATATTACTGGCGGTTAATTACGAGGAAGGAATAGCCTTATTTGAAAAATACAAACACAACCTTTTAGGCGTTATTTCTGATGTTAGTTATTTCAGAAAAGGTATTAGAGACAAACAAGCCGGTTTCGAATTGTTAAAATACGTGCGAAATTTTAAACGTTATTTTCCTTTTTTAATTCAATCGTCCGATAAAGAAAATGAAGCGCAAACATTGGCGTTAAAAGGCAAATTTCTCTACAAATACTCAGAAACTTTAGGAGCCGATTTAAAGAATTACATCAATCAATATTTTTCTTTTGGCGATTTTGAATTTTGGGATCCCCAACAGATGAAAGTACTGGCGGTTGTCAAAGATTTAAATGGTTTTCAAAAAGCTTTAAATACGGTTACCCTAGATGCCATTGCCTATCATGCCAAACGGAGTGAATACTCTAAATGGCTAAAGTCTAGAGCTTTATTTCCTTTAGCAAACCTGTTTAGCAATGTAGAGTATGATGACTTTGATGATGTCGAACAGATAAGAACTTTTTTATTAGAGGCTATAAAAGCGTATCGTGTTTACAGATCTAGAGGGGTTATTGTTAAATTTAACAAAGACAAATACGATGAATATCTCGGTTTTGCCCGTATTGGCGACGGTGCTCTAGGCGGTAAGGCACGTGGTCTCGCTTTTATAGATTCGTTTCTAAAACGCCATAAACTTTTTAATAAATACAAAGATGTTCATATTTCAATACCGCGCACGGTAGTATTAACCACAGATCTTTTTGACGAATTTATAGAAAAATACGATTTAATTAGGTTTGTGGCTCATTGTGATGATGACGATGAGGTTTTAAATAAATTTATCTCACACCCCTTACCCGATTGGGCTTTACAAGACATACAAGCTTACTTAAATGTTGTAAAAAGACCTATTGCCGTAAGGTCTTCAAGTGTTTTAGAAGATTCACATTACCAGCCTTTTGCAGGTGTTTTCGCTACCTATATGGTTCCCAATACTAATGACAAACGCATGTTAGATATGGTATCTAATGCCGTCAAATCTGTTATGGCTTCGGCTTTTTTTCAAAGCTCTAAAAGTTATTTAAAAGCGACCTCTCACACTATAGAAGAAGATAAAATGGCCGTTATTTTACAAGAAGTTACAGGCAAACAATACAACGATGTGTATTACCCTAATATTTCGGGTGTGGCCCGTTCTATTAATTTTTACCCTATTGGAAACGAAAAACCAAACGAAGGTATTGCCAATATCGCTACAGGGCTGGGCGAAATAATTGTAGGAGGCGGTAAGGTTTTAAGATTTTCGCCTAAGCATCCCAAAAAAATATTACAATTGTCGTCGCCCGATTCTACCCAACGTGACACACAACAATTTTTGTACGGCTTAGATGTAAATCCCGACAGTTATAAAGTATCGACAAGCGAGACTATTAACAAAAAGAAAATTTCTATAAGAGCTGCCAAAACCCATGGCTCTTTAAAATTTGTAGCTTCGACTTACGATTTGCAAAACAATATTATCAGACCGGGGGTTTTACACGACGGTATAAGAGTTATCACTTTTGACAATGTCTTAAAATACGATACCTTTCCATTGGCAGAAATTTTGCAAGATTTATTGCGTATCGGTCAGAGAGAAATGCGTAACCCTATAGAAATGGAGTTTGCCGTAAACTTAGACGTGCCAAGCGATAAGGCCAGAATATTTAGTTTTTTACAAATCAGACCTATCGTAGAAAGTATAGAAACCAAAAGTGAGTTGCCCCAAGACCTAAAGAACGAAGATACTATAATTTACTCAGAATCGGCTTTAGGTAATGGTCGTTACGATTATATCTACGATTTTGTGTATGTAAAACCCGACAGGTTTAATCCGGCCAATACCAGAGAAATAGCTACAGCAGTCGAGGCACTTAATAAAAAATTTATTGAAGACGATAAACACTATATTCTTGTCGGGCCGGGACGCTGGGGCTCAAGTGATCCATGGTTGGGAATTCCTGTTATTTGGCCCCAAATATCTGCCGCTAAAATTATCGTCGAAGCCGGTTTACACGATTTTAGAATAGACCCAAGCCAAGGCACACATTTCTTTCAAAACCTTACCTCTTTTAAAGTGGGCTATTTTACCATAAATCCTTTTATTATGGATGGTTTTTTCGATTTAGACTACCTTAATAAACAACCAGCTGTTTACGAAAATGAATTTCTTAGACACATTCGGTTTAAAAACCCTTTAAATGTCATTATTGAGGGTAAAACAAATAGAGCAGCCATTTTTAAAGAAGGATATAAAATTAAAAATCCACAAAATAACCTCGAAAATTCTATAGAAAAATTACCCCCGGAAGGATTTATGTAACAATTGTTAAAGACTTTTGACGTATTGACCAAAACTAATATTTACCCGCTTGTTAATCAGCCGAATAATCTAAAATATGTAATTAGGATATTCGCAAAATAATTTACCGTTATTAAGAATAATGTAATTATTATAAGTAATTTTGTGCCTTTATTTTTAATAGGTGAAATTTAAAAAATTAAACCCCTTTTATATTTTAAAATTATGAATGTAAAAAATATATTGTCAAATCTCGAAGCCAAGCATCCCGGAGAACAGGAATACCTTCAAGCGGTTCAAGAAGTATTAGAATCTATTGAAGACGTTTACAACGAAAATCCACAGTATGAAGATGCCAAAATTATTGAGCGTTTGGTTGAACCGGATCGTATTATAACTTTTCGTGTGTCTTGGACAGACGACGAAGGAAATGTCAATGTTAACCTTGGTTATCGCGTACAATTTAACAACGCTATTGGTCCCTACAAAGGCGGGCTTCGTTTTCACTCAAGTGTCAATTTGAGTATACTCAAATTTTTAGGTTTCGAGCAGATTTTTAAAAACGCCTTAACGACCTTACCAATGGGTGGTGCTAAAGGCGGCTCTGATTTTAACCCCAGAGGGAAATCAGATGCCGAAATTATGCGTTTTTGCCAGGCCTTTATGCTTGAGTTATGGCGTGTTATAGGCCCCAGTACCGATGTGCCTGCCGGTGATATAGGTACAGGAGGACGTGAAATAGGTTACTTGTACGGGATGTATAAAAAATTACAACGAGAAAATATAGGTATCTTAACAGGTAAAGGTCTTAATTGGGGTGGTAGTCTCATCAGACCCGAAGCCACAGGTTTTGGTGCGACCTATTTTACCAATGAAATGTTAAAAGCTGATAACGATTCGTTTGAAGGGAAGATAGTTACCCTTTCCGGATTTGGAAATGTGGCATGGGGTGTGGCACTCAAAGTGACAGAGCTGGGCGGTAAAGTAGTAACCATTTCGGGACCAGATGGTTATATTTATGATGAAAAGGGCTTAGATGCCGATAAAATTGACTATTTGTTAACTCTTCGTGCGTCAAACAATGATATTGTATCGCCTTATGCCGAAGAATTTCCTGAGGCACAATTTATCCCCGATAAAAAACCTTGGGAAGTAAAATGCGATATTGCTATGCCCAGTGCCATTCAAAATGAATTAAACGGCGATGATGCCGCACAACTTATTGCCAACGGTGTTAAATATGTAGCCGAAGTGTCAAACATGGGTTGCACACCCGATGCCGTTGAAGCTTTTCATAAAGCACAAATCCCGTTTGGGCCGGGTAAAGCCGTTAATGCAGGTGGTGTAGGTGTGTCTGGTCTAGAAATGAGTCAAAATGCGATGAAATTGAATTGGACAGCCGATGAGGTTGATGCCAAATTACATCATATGATGACGTCTATCCATAAGGCATGTATTAAATATGGTGCACAAAACAACGCATATGTAAACTATGTAAAGGGTGCTAATATTGCCGGTTTTATTAAGGTAGCCGATGCCATGTTAGATCAGGGTATCATTTAAAAATAAACACTTAAAAATATTTTAAAGGCTTACCGTAAGGTGGGCCTTTTTTTGTATGTTTAGATATGGAATTGACACCCCCTTTTAGAAAAATAATTCATATTGATATGGATGCCTTTTTTGCTTCGGTAGAGCAATTAGATAATCCCGATTTAAAGGGAAAAGCACTTGCCGTTGGGGGCGGAAGAGACCGTGGTGTCGTAGCGGCAGCCAGTTACGAAGCCCGTAAATTTGGTGTGTATTCGGCTATGAGTGGCGCATTGGCTAAAAAAAAATGCCCACAGCTTATTTTTGTCAAACCAAGGTTTGAACGCTACAAAGAAATCTCTCAGAAAATCCGTACCATATTCTTAGATTATACCGATTTGGTAGAGCCTTTGTCTTTAGACGAAGCCTATTTGGATGTGACCCACAATAAAAAAGGAAACCCTTCTGCTAGTTTGATAGCTCAAGAAATAAGGCAACGCATATACGATGAATTGGGTTTGCGTGCTTCGGCGGGTATTTCTGTCAATAAATTTGTAGCCAAAGTGGCTTCTGATATCAATAAGCCAAACGGTCAAAAAACCATTCCACCAGAAGAGGTCTTAGCTTTTTTAGAAGTATTACCCATCGAAAAATTTTATGGTATTGGTAAAGTTACGGCGGCTAAAATGTACAATTTGGGTATTTTTAATGGCAAAGATTTAAAATCAAAATCACTTGATTTTTTAATTGCTAATTTTAAGAAATCAGGCACACATTATTACAATATAGTCCGCGGTATTCAGAAAAGTGAAGTCAAACCCCATCGCATTCGTAAATCTGTTGCTGCCGAGCATACTTTTATAAAAAATTTAACTTCTGAAATATTTATGCTCCAAAAACTGGAAACTATTTCTAAGGAATTAGAACAGCGGCTTATTCGCTCTAAAGTCTCGGGTAAAACCATCACCCTTAAAATTAAATACAGCGATTTTAAAACCCAAACGCGCAGTAAAACGATCCCTTATTTTGTAAAAGATAAAGCGCTTTTATTTGACACGGTAAAAGAGCTGCTTTTTCAAGAAAAGGTATCAAACTCTGTACGTCTCTTGGGTATTTCTGTAACCAACCTCAATAGCCACACTAAAAAAATAGAGAAAGTTGGTGCTGTGCAGTTAAAGTTTCATTTTTAAACTATTTCACAAAGATACACAAAAGGATAACTTTGTGAAGCTTCATTCATATTCGTGAATATTAGTGTAATATAATTTTATATCTTTGATATAACACAAACCTCAAAATTTATAAATGAAATTTTTTAATTACCAATTATTAATAATTCTACTCTCTAGCTTCTCTTACTGTCAACAAAAGACACAAGTTAGTAAAATCGAAGATTTTATTTTAAATGAAAAATTAGATTCTGCTTTAATTTATATTTCAAAGCAAAAAGAGCTTAGACCTTCAGATTATTTGTCGGTTTTAGAAAGAATAACAATAAAAAGAGGCCACTACAAAGACTATTACACCTTTGTTTTAGACGTTGCCTTTAATAGAGATAATGGCGATTTTAACAAATTATCTCGTTTTATTGACAAAGTGCCTGATCCAAAAAAATCAAAACATATAAATTTAGATTTTGTCTATTTAAAATGGCTATTCATTACCAAATTAAGGGATAATGGGGCGCTTAAAAAAGCCACATTGCAATACGACAAGCTTAAAAAATATACCAAATTATTCAACAGTAATGAGGTTGCCGCAACTAAAGCCAACCTACTCCTCCAAACACATAAAATTGTATTGTTATTAATAGGGAGTAAAGTAAAGAAAGGTAAAAAAATATGTATTGATGGTTTACGGAAATCTGAAGAGTTACATGACCCCTTGCTTCAAATTGTATATTTAAACCTCTTGTGCGATTTTTTAATTGAAGAGCGCAATTTAGACGGCTGAAAAAAATCTTTTGAACGGTGTAAATTAACAATAAAAAGGTCAACCTATATCAGTATAATACAATTTGCTCTTTCTTTATTTATACGGCGCTTTGAGAACAAGTTCTCAGCTTGTATAAATAAAGAAAGCTTGCAATAAAATTGCAAGCTTTTCATTCTTAAGTGACCCCGGCAGGATTCAAACTATTTTTTATATATACTGGTAATCAATAGTTTAAATACTC
>CAZMBM010000097.1:0-8218 GCA_964564475.1 uncultured Flavobacteriaceae bacterium
TAAGCGCGTTTTTTATTTCTACAAAACAAAATAGCGGTTTTTACATAAATTGTCTGCGGCGTATTAAATAGGTCTGTAAAATATGCTCAAATCCTTGATTAATATCAACGGGTATATAATCTATTTTATACTGTAAGCATCTTAATTTTAAATCTTTAAAATACTTTTCTATTGATTTTTTATAGCTGTCTTTAATATTGTCGGCAAAAAGATTAACACTTTCGCCTGTTTCAATATCTACAAATTGTTTGGGCGTATTGTCAAATTCAAAGTTAACTTCGGTCTTAGCGTCATAAGTGTGGAAAAAAATCACGTCGTGTTTGTTGTATTTTAAATGACGTAGCGCCTGAAAAAGTTCAGACTCTTTCTTATCTGACTGAAACATATCGGTAAACAAAATAATAAGTGAACGTTTGTGAATTTTTTCGGCTATCTGATGCAGACAGGTATAGGTTTGAGTGGTTTTTGTAGAGCCGTCAAACAACAAGTTAATCAAGCGGTTGAGTAACATCCTGTGATGACGTTCACTACCTTTGGCGGGCGCATAAAAATCGTAGGCGTCGCTGTAAATACTCAGCCCAAAGGCATCGCGTTGACGCTTGAGCAATTCCATTAAAGCCGCCGAAGCCACCGTTGCAAAACTAATTTTGTTGAGATTTTCTAAAGACGGAACGAGCAATTTTGGATAGTGCATAGATGCCGAATTGTCTATAATTATATGACAGCGCAAATTGGTTTCTTCTTCGTAACGTTTTACAAATAATTTATCGGTTTTGGCGTAGAGTTTCCAATCTATATGCTTGGTGCTTTCGCCTGTGTTATAGGCGCGGTGTTCTGCAAATTCTACCGAAAAGCCGTGAAACGGACTCTTGTGCATACCCGTAATAAAGCCTTCTACCACTTGTTTTGCAAGGAGTTCTAAGTTGCCAAAGGCCGAATTTTGTCTTACTTCTTCAAATGCCATAAAGTGCTTAAAAGTAAGCTAAAATAAAAAAGGTTTAGCTATTTGGCTAAACCTTTTTTAATATTATGTGAATTTTGGCTTATAAAAGGGCGTCAATTTTATCGGAATAGGTCTTTTTTGGAGCCACACCTACTTGTTTATCTACAACCTCACCGCCTTTAAATATAAGTACTGTAGGAATGTTTCGCACACCGTATTGTGCGGCATATTTTTGATTGTTGTCTACATCAACTTTCCCAATAACTACTTTGTCTCCGTAATCTTTGCCCAATTCTTCTACAATAGGACCCAACATGCGGCAAGGACCACACCATGCGGCCCAAAAATCTACTAATACCGGTTTATCAGATTTTAATACTACTTCATCAAACGAAGCATCTGTTATTTCTAAAGCCATAATTTATAATTTTAAGTGTTTCTTGTTTTTTTATATCGACAAAGGTAAAAAATTATTTAATGTATCTTCCTTCTATTTTTATAGGATTTGCCTATAATAGTATTCGCAAATCTTATTTACTTACAAAGTTTTAAAAAAACTTTTGGGCAATGGCTTTTATATTATCCGATTTTCCCATAGAGTAAAAGTGAATTACAGGCACATTGGCTTCTAATAATTCTTTGGTCTGTTGGATGGCCCATTCAATGCCAACCTGCCTTACGCCTTTCGTGTCTTTACATTGCGATACGGCATCTATTAAGTCTTGGGGTAAATCTAATTTAAATACTTGTGGTAAAATTTGCAAGTGTTTGGCTACAGCAACAGGTTTTATCCCCGGAATTATAGGCACTTTAATACCCATGGTACGTGCTGCTTTAACAAAATCAAAATATTTTTTATTGTCAAAAAACATTTGTGTCACCACATAGCTTGCTCCGGCATCAACTTTTTCTTTCAGGCGTTTTAAATCGGAAGCCAAACTAGGGGCTTCAATATGTTTTTCGGGATAGCCCGCCACCCCAATACAAAAATTGGCTTTGACAGGTGTTTCCATAATATCGTGTAAATACACTCCTTTGTTTAGGTTTTGTATTTGTTTGACCAAATCAACCGCATATTCATGTCCGCCTTTGGTAGGTTCAAAAAAGCGTTGGTGTTTCATAGCATCACCGCGTAAAGCCATCAAGTTGTCAATACCTAAATACTGGCAATCTACCAATACATATTCTGTTTCTTCTTTAGAAAAACCACCGCATAAAATATGCGGAATGGTATCAACATCGTATTTGTAACGCAACGAAGCACAAATGCCTACCGTACCGGGGCGCATACGTGTAACTTTACGATCTAACAAGCCTTGACGTTCAATATAGATATATTCCTCTCTAGAGGTAGTCACATCTATAAAGGGTGGTTTAAACTCCATTAAGGGGTCAATATTGTCGTATAATTGCTGAATACTATGCCCTTTTTTAGGCGGAATAATCTCAAACGAAAACAGTGTTTTTCCTTTGGCTTGTGCAATATGCTCGGTTACTTTCATCTGGTTTTAATTTATATTTATTAATCGGCTAAATTGGGATACAACCATTTTTTAGCTGCTGATAGTGTCATGTTTTTATAAGTGGCAAATGCTTTAATTTGATCTTCCTTTATTTTTCCTAAGCCAAAATATTTGGCTTGGGGATGGGCAAAATAATAACCCGAAACAGCTGCCGTTGGCCACATAGCCAAACTCTCGGTGAGGGTAATACCACAATTCTTTTCTACGTTTAACAACTTCCAAATACTGCGTTTCTCGGTATGGTCGGGGCAAGCCGGGTACCCGGGCGCCGGACGAATGCCGCGGTATTTTTCTTTTATCAATTCTTGATTGGTCAAAGCTTCATCGGTGGCATATCCCCAATATTCTGTACGTACTTTTTGGTGCAAATATTCGGCCAAGGCTTCGGCCAACCTGTCGGCTAAAGCTTTTACCATAATACTGTTGTAGTCATCGTGATTTTTTTCGTAAGCCGCTGTTAAATTATCAATACCAAACCCTGTAGAAACAGCAAAACAGCCCACATAATCGGTTAAACCTGTTTCTTTGGGTGCAATGTAATCCGATAAACCTAAATTGTATTTTCCTTCTGCTTTTTGCGATTGTTGGCGCAAACTCACAAACTGCCCTATTTTAACCTTTCGACTGTCGTCTTTATACAATTCAATTAGTGTGTCGTCAACTGTATTGGCAGGGAAAATACCGAAAACGGCTTTAGCAGTTAATTTTTTATGGTTAACAATGTCTTTTAACAAAGTTTGCGCTTCGTTGTAAAGTTTTGTCGCTTCATCGCCCACAAGGGCATCTGTTAATATTTTCGGGTAGCGTCCGTGCAACTCCCACGACTGGAAGAAAGGTGTCCAATCTATAAACGGCACTATATCGTGCAAAGAAATGTCATTTAACACTTTAACACCCAAAAAATTGGGTTTACTGATGGTTGTACTGTTAAATTCCAGTTTTAATTTATTTTTTTTGGCTTCTTCAAAACTTAGAAAACGTTTTTTTATAGCGCGGTTTAAATAGCCTTCGCGCAAAATCTGATATTCTTTTTTTGTATCTAAATTAAATTGGGTTTTATCTTTTCCGAGTAAATTATTAACTACGTTAACAGCTCGTGAGGCATCGAGGACATGAATAACGTCGTTAGAATAATTGGGGTCTATTTTCACGGCGGTATGCACCCGCGAGGTGGTAGCCCCCCCTATCATAAGTGGAATTTTAAAATTTTGACGTTCCATTTCCTGCGCCAAATATTCCATTTCGCCTAACGATGGGGTAATTAAGCCACTCAAGCCAATAACATCAACTTGTTCTCTTTTGGCTGTTTCGATAATTTTCTCGGGGGGGACCATGACGCCTAAATCGACTATATCGTAATTGTTACAAGCCAAAACAACACTGACAATATTTTTACCTATATCGTGCACATCGCCTTTTACGGTCGCCATTAAAACACGGCCGGCTCCACGCCCTCTAGCCCCCTCTAAATCTCCCCCGCTAGGGGAGGCTTTTTTAGCCTCTTCAATAAAGGGAAGAAGGTAAGCTACAGCCTTTTTCATAACCCGGGCCGATTTAACCACTTGTGGTAAAAACATTTTACCGGAGCCAAACAAATCGCCCACCACATTCATGCCGTTCATCAAGTAAATTTCTATCACTTCTATAGGCTTCTCTACTGCCAATCGGGCTTCTTCACAATCGGTTTCAATAAAAGCATCGATACCTTTTACCAAACTGTGTGTAATGCGCTTTTGCACTCCGGTTTTGCGCCAAGACAAATCGGCTGTTTTAGATTGCCGGCCTTTTTTATCTACATTTTCGGCAAAATCTAAAAGGCGTTCGGTGGCGTCATCGCGACGGTTGAGCAACACATCTTCTACGCGTTCTAACAAATCTTTTGGAACCGCGTCATATACTTCTAACAGCGCCGGGTTGACAATACCCATAGTCATGCCATTTTTAATAGCGTGATATAAAAATGCGGCATGAATGGCTTCTCTAACCGTATTGTTACCTCTGAACGAGAAAGAGACATTACTCACCCCGCCACTTACTTGGGCATAGGGCAGGTTTTCTCTAATCCATTTGGTGGCGCGAAAAAAATCGAGGGCATTAAGCTTGTGTTCTTCCATGCCGGTAGCTACCGGAAAAATATTGGGGTCAAAAATAATATCTTGAGGTGGGAATTTAACTTCGTTAACCAAAACGTCATAAGAGCGTTTGCAGATTTCTATACGACGCTCGTAACTATCGGCTTGACCCTCTTCGTCAAAAGCCATAACAATTACCGCAGCTCCGTAGCGTTTTATCCGTTTGGCACGGTATATAAACTCGGCTTCGCCTTCTTTTAAACTAATCGAATTAACAACGGGTTTTCCTTGCACCACTTTTAATCCGGCTTCTATAATTTCCCACTTAGAACTGTCAATCATTATGGGAACACGGGCAATGTCGGGTTCAGAGGCGATGAGGTTTAAAAAAGTCGTCATAGCTTCTACGCCGTCTAACAAACCCTCATCCATATTTATATCGATAATCTGCGCCCCATTCTCTACCTGCTGACGGGCTACAGAGAGGGCTTCCTCAAATTCTTGATTTTTAATCAGACGTAAAAACTTACGCGAACCCGTAACATTGGTGCGCTCGCCTACATTTATAAAATTACTGTCGGGGGTTACAACCAATGGTTCTAAACCCGATAATTTTAAATATTTTGAGTTGTCAAACGTCATAGCTATTCGGTTATATTTTTATTAACCACAATTTTACGCGGCGGATATTGTGCTGCCAATTGGGCTATTAATTTTATATGCTCGGGCGTGGTGCCACAGCAGCCACCAATAATGTTTATCACATTTTTATCGAGGTATTCCTTTATTTGGTCGCGCATCATTTCGGGTGTCTCATCGTATTGCCCAAAAGCATTGGGTAAGCCGGCATTGGGATGTGCCGAGGTAAAAAACGCTGTTTTTTTAGCCACGGCTTCAATATGAGGGAGTAATTGTTTGGCGCCCAAAGCACAATTAAAACCAACACTCAACAGAGGTATATGCGAAACCGATATCAAAAAAGCTTCTACGGTTTGCCCCGATAAAGTCCGTCCGCTGGCATCGGTAATGGTACCGCTCACCATAACAGGGATATCTATTTTTAGGGCTTCTTTAACATCTTCTATGGCAAATAAAGCGGCCTTTGCATTTAGGGTGTCAAAAATAGTCTCGACCAATAAAATATCGACACCGCCCTCAATTAAAGCTTCTACCTGTTCTTTATAGGCCGCATATAAACCGTCAAAAGTTACATTTCTGTAAGCCGGGTCTTCTACTTTGGGTGATAAGCTGGCTGTGCGATTGGTCGGCCCGATAGAACCGGCTACAAATCGCGGTTTTTGTGGGGTTTTAACCGTCATTTCATCGGCCACTTCACGGGCCAATTTGGCAGAAGTCAGATTTAATTCGTACACCAAATCTTCCATATAATAATCGGCCATAGCAATACTTGTACCCGAAAAAGTATTGGTTTCAACAATATCGGCACCCGCCTCAAAATAGGCGCGGTGGATACTTTTTATGGCTTCGGGTTGGGTGAGGCTTAACAAATCGTTATTGCCTTGCAACGGGTGTTTATAATCGGAAAAGCGCTTACCGCGATAGTCGGCTTCGGTAAAATTATGACGCTGAATCATAGTGCCCATAGCGCCGTCTAAGACCAAGATACGTTTGTTTAATGCTGCATATATTTTATTCATTCCCTTTGTTTTAATTTTTTAAGGACAAATGGGAATCAAGAAAATCAGATAAATTTTATTGAAATTATTTTGAGTTATCTATCCGTCAAAACGGTAGAACGTAGCACCTTCTTTAAAGGTAAAGGGTTGCTAAGGCTTCAACGGGTCTAATCCCTCGGCCTTTCTTGATAACCATTGTCGGTTTATAAATGAACTTGGGTGCAAATAAACGGACTATTCTTTTAATTTACAAGTATTCGTTTGTTTATAGTTTATTATTAACTATTAATTTTTTAGTTAACCGGTTTAAAGCAACTACTTTTTGAGCGAAATCTGATTTTAAACTTTGACGGTATTGATTTAAATTTTGGGACAATTCCCCCAAATCATCAGGGAGAAAATTTTCAAAAAATTGACGCAATCTTTTTGATAGAATAGGCGATTCTCCATTGGTAGAAATAGCAATTTTTACACTTCCTTTAGTAATGACGCCTCCTGTATAAAAATCACACAAATCGGGTTTATCTACTACATTTATCAAAATATTTTCGACCCGGGCATCTTGATAAATTTGTTTATTTACCGCTTTACAATTGGTTGCGGCAATAACAATATTTTTATTTTTTAAAGCCGACTTCTTGTAACTGCTCTTTAACATTGAAATGCCATGGCTTTTAGACAGAGTAACTATTTCTTCGCCAAATTCTTTTGAAAGAATACTAATATTTGCATCGGGGCTGGATTTAAGCAAAAATCTTAATTTTTCTTCGGCCACTTTGCCTCCGCCCACTATTAAAACGTTTAATTGTGACAGCTTTAAAAAAATAGGATATAACTTGTTTTGATTCATAATTATTTTAATTCGGCCAACACATTATTTTCTATAAGTGACTCATAAAATGAGTACCATTTCGGACTTTCTTTGACCACTTGACCAATTACAATAACGGCCGGTGACGACAGCTTTTTTTGTGCCACCACTTTTAAAATTGAGTCAATCGTTCCAAAGCCTATTTTTTCGTTATGGGTTGTACCATTTTGAATAACTGCAGTGGGTATATTGTGTTTCTTAAATTTTTTAAAAACAGATACTATTTCGCTTAGCTTACTCATACCCATAAGAATAACAACTGTAGCTGTTGATTGGGCTGCCAAATAAATATCTTTAGATAATTTTCTGCTTGAAGTAGTGCCTGTAATAACCCAAAAACTTTCTGAAACACCTCTTATTGTCAAAGCAATACCTTGACTTGTAGGTACGGCCATTGCCGATGAAATACCAGGTATTACTTCTGTTTCTATACCAAAAGAAGTGATATAATCAATCTCTTCGGCACCACGTCCAAAAACAAACGGATCGCCGCCTTTTAAACGCACTACCTTGCCATATTGAAGGGCTTTTTTTACGGCAAGTTCATTAATTTCTTCCTGTGTATAACTGTAATACCCTTTGCGTTTCCCTACAAATATAAGTTCGGCTTGCGCTGTGGTGTAATTCAGTAAAACATTGTTAACAAGGGCATCGTATAAAATTACCTGAGCCTCTTTTAAGGCTTTAACTCCTTTGATGCTAATTAAATCCGGATCACCTGGGCCCGCACCAACTAAAGTGATTTTAGGATTTATCTCACTGCCCACTCTTATTAAATTTTGCTCTAAAACTTTCTGCTTTTGTATAAAATAACTGAGCGTCATTTATGTACTTCTCAGCAAAATTTTTCAAAGGTTTATTGTTTTTTATTTGATACCACCCGGGCAAACCGAAAAACCCGGACGAGCCCGGCCTCGACGACCTTATGGCGCGGGCCGAGGCCTTCAATTAGCCGCAGGGAGCGCTAACGCAACGATCTGTGAAGGGAGGAATCGATGGCCGCACAAGTGACGATGCCCCACCCACTGCAGAAAATGTTCGAGCATTTGGGTATCGATAGTGCGCGCGGGCTCCAGTCGGAGCCTGGGCTGATGGAAGAGGCGTTTGTCGCGTGCCGGATGTGCAAGATGTTCGACACTTGCGACTACGACGTGGAGAGCCGCTATTTCCAA
>CAZMBM010000098.1:0-8190 GCA_964564475.1 uncultured Flavobacteriaceae bacterium
AATATTAATCTGTTTTTTCTGTCGATTTTTCGCTTTTTACAGATTTTGGTTTGTGTTCTACAAGTTCAACTTTTTCGTCTTCTTCTTTGTTAAAGGGACGTTTGCCAAATATTTTCTCCAAATCGTCGCTAAAAATAACCTCTTTTTCTAATAAGAGCTCGGCCAAAGTTGTCAACTCCTTTTTGTGCTTATTAAGAATAGCTACAGCACGTTTGTACTGTGTGTCTATTATCTGGTGAATTTCTTTGTCAATTATTTGAGCAGTGGCTTCGCTATAGGGTTTGGTAAAGCTGTAATCGCCTTGGCCACTTGAATCGTAATAAGTTAAGTTACCTATTTTTTTATTCAAGCCGTAAATGGTTACAATGGCGCGGGCTTGTTTGGTAACCTTTTCTAAATCGTTTAGGGCACCGGTAGAAATTTTGTTAAAAATAACTTCTTCGGCGGCCCGCCCACCAAGAGTAGCACACATTTCGTCGAGCATTTGGTCTGTTTCTACAATCATCCGTTCTTCGGGTAAATACCAAGCGGCTCCTAAAGATTGTCCGCGTGGTACGATGGTTACTTTTACCAACGGCGCAGCGTGCTCAAGCATCCAACTTGTGGTGGCATGACCGGCTTCGTGGAACGCTATGGTGCGTTTTTCACGTTTGGTAATGATTTTATTCTTCTTTTCTAAACCACCTACAATACGGTCAACAGCATCTAAAAAATCTTGATGGTGAATACTTTTTTTGCCTTTACGGGCAGCAATTAAAGCCGACTCGTTACACACGTTGGCAATGTCGGCTCCCGAAAAGCCGGGTGTTTGCTTGGCGAAGAAATCTAAATCGACGTCTTTATTTAGTTTTAAAGGTCTTATATGAACTTTAAAAATGGCTTCGCGTTCGCGTAAATCGGGTAAATCTACAAATATTTGACGGTCAAAACGCCCCGCACGCATTAAAGCTTTGTCTAAAACATCGGCACGGTTTGTGGCGGCAACAACAATAACATTGGTATTGGTGCCAAAGCCGTCCATTTCTGTTAAAAGTTGGTTTAAGGTGTTTTCGCGTTCGTCATTACCACCTGTTATGTTGTTTTTACCACGAGAGCGTCCTATAGCGTCAATCTCGTCTATAAAAATAATAGAAGGCGCTTTGGCTGCAGCTTGTTTAAATAAATCGCGTACACGTGAGGCGCCTACACCTACAAACATTTCTACAAAATCTGAACCTGATAATGAGAAAAACGGCACATCGGCTTCGCCGGCAACGGCTTTAGCCAAGAGGGTTTTACCTGTTCCCGGAGGGCCTACCAACAGAGCACCTTTCGGGATTTTTCCGCCCAATGCGGTATATTTATCGGGATTTTTAAGAAAATCGACAATTTCTTCAACTTCTTCTTTAGCGCCTTCAAGTCCGGCCACATCTTTAAAAGAAACCTTTACTTTGGTATTTTGATCAAACAATTTGGCTTTAGATTTGCCGATACTAAATATCTGACCACCGGGACCACCGCCGGCACCGCCCGACATACGTCTCATAAAAAAGACCCAAATCAATATTAAAAAGATAAAAGGAGCATACATTAAAAGGGTATCAAAGATGTCGGTTTGTGAATCGTATTTAATATCGAAGTCTAAATTGTATTTACTTTGACTTTGCTTTAGATTATTTTCAAAATTTTGCAAATCACCTATTTGTATGCTGTAAATAGGGCTGGAATCCGAAAAGAACGGCGAAGAGGTTTGCTTTTTGTACTTTTCTTTTTGAAGGTCTTCTTTTTTGATGAAAATTTGTGCAATGCTTTTGTTTACAATGACAATTTTTGACACTTCGTTACTTTGTAACAAGGTGTCGAACTCACGTGTTGAAATATTTTTAGTAGATAAATCGCCACTTTTAAAAAAGAGTGACCCGATAAACAACACAGCCAAAAGGCCATATAGCCAATTGATGTTAAAGTTGGGTTTTAATTCGGGTGTTTTATTGGTATTTTGAGTATTCTTTTTTGCCATTATATTGGGTTGTAATTTTGATTAATAAGAAGAAGCTATAGAAATATTTTTAGCATCGCCCCAGAGATTTTCTATGTCGTAAAATTCGCGTGTTTCTTTTTGAAAAATATGTACAACAACATTTATATAATCCATTAAAACCCAAGTAGCATTATTTTCACCTTCAATATGCCAAGGTTTTTCTTTAATAGCTTTGCTTACTGTTTTTTGAATTGATCCTGTAATGGCGTTTACTTGTGTGTTAGAGTTGCCATCGCAAATAACAAAATAATCGCAAACAGTATTGTCTATGGTTCTTAAATCTATAATATTAATATTTTCGCCTTTAACTTCTTCTATTCCTTTAACTATCAAACTTATTAGTTGATCGGGGTTCTTATTTTCTTTGGTCATTTAAACTAATTATAATATGGTACAAATGTATTAATTTTATTGCTAAACTCTTGTATATTTGTCAGTGTCTTATGATTACAATTGTCAAACTTAATGCCATTAATTCTACAAATAGCTATTTAAAAGAATGGTCTAAGAAAGATGACGGGGTTAAATCTATTGTAGTTGTTGCAAATAAACAAACCCATGGGCGGGGACAACGGGAAAGTAAATGGGTTTCTGATGCCGGTAAGAACCTTACATTTAGCATGTTGTATAGGCTAAAAAATTTACCTACATCTAAACAATTTTATCTTAGTTGTGCTGTTTCTCTCGCTTTATATGAAGCGCTTTTCCCAATTATTGGGAAATATTTAACAATAAAATGGCCTAACGACATTATGGCAGACAGTAAAAAATTGGGGGGTATTTTAATAGAGAACCTTGTTAAAGAAGGGAAAATAGCAAAATCTGTAATTGGTATCGGCTTAAATATAAATCAAATAAGTTTTCCTAATAACTTAAACTTGGCCACTTCACTAAAAGCACTGACAAAAAAGGATTTTGATTTAGACACACTTTTAAATACTATATTAAAATCCTTAGAAAAATATTTAAATATACTCGATAAAGGTTTTACAAACGACTTGTTTACAGGGTATCAAAAAATATTGTTTGGCAGGGATAAGCAGTTAAAATTTAGCACGATAAAGAATGCAACTTTTACAGCTGTAATAACAGGTGTCAATATCAAGGGGCAGTTGTTGGTGACTTTACCCAACGGTACTGTAAAGGCTTATAACAACAAGGAAATAGAATTTCTTTTATAATTTACTCAAATTTTCTGCCAGAGTATTGATGAATTTTTGAAGCGGTTTTTTTATCATCATCGCCATCATAGGGTTAAAATCACCTTCAAATTGCAAAGCAATGCTAGAGGCGTTGCCGTCAATACTCAAAATATTTCCCGATAATGTAAACGGAAATTTATCACTGGCGCTAGCCAATACAATTTTATTGGGGCGTTCTTGTATGTCTAATTTTAGTTTGATTTTAGGCATCCCCTTTAGGGCAAAAGTAAAAGCATCCTCAGAAGTTTCAAATGTATCGGTATTTTCGGGCATAATTGTTTCAAAATTTTTAACATCGGTTAAAAAATCGAATAACTGATTAGCACTTTTGTTTACGGTTACGGTTGGGCTTTCTAATTGCATATCATTTCCAATTACTAGGGCTTAAACGCCAATTGTTTAATGTTTTTAAATCTTTTTCTCTGATATAATTGGTGTCAATGGCTTGATTGATAAGATTTGGGTAATCGCTTAAGCAGATTAAATCTACATTGGCCGTTTTAAAATTTTCTTTGGCAGTATTAAATCCATATGAAAATATGGCTGCCATGCCTTTAACGTTGGCACCGGCTTCTTTTAGCGCCATAACAGCGTTTAAACTGCTTTTCCCCGTGCTGATTAAATCTTCTACCACCACCACATTCTGACCTTTTTCAAGAAATCCCTCAATCTGATTTTGACGGCCGTGTTTTTTAGCTTCGGGACGTACATAAACAAAAGGCAGTCCCATTTCTTGAGCCACTAAAACACCTATAGCAATGGCACCGGTGGCCACACCGGCAATGACATCGGGTTTGCCGTATTGCGATTCTATGGCTTTGACTAGATTTTCACGTAAAAAATTACGGATGGTTATAAAAGACAAGCTTATACGATTGTCGCAATAAATAGGCGATTGCCACCCCGATGCCCACGTAAAAGGATTATCGGGACTTAGTTTTATCGCTTTTATTTGTAAAAGTAGTTCGGCTGTTTTTTTTGCTGTATTTTTGTCGAAAATCATAGCGCAAATGTATGTAATTTTTTATAACAACAAGCCTATTTATTTATCGGATAACGCATCAAATTGTACTAATTTAAAATCGTTTGACTTCAATAATATTGATATTTTTGATCTGCTGAATCAATTAAAAAAAGACCATTTAAAAGGTTTTTGTTTGATAGATGATAATATTACTGCGTTATTTCAAAACGTTATTAAAAACTTTAAGGTGATTGAAGCCGCCGGGGGCTTGGTTTTTAACGATGTCAAAGAATTACTTTTTATTTTTAGAAATGGTAAGTGGGATTTGCCTAAAGGCAAAGTTGAAAAAGGAGAATCTGTCAGTCAGACCGCTTTACGCGAAGTGACAGAAGAATGTGGTGTGAATAATTTAAAATTGGACTCTTTTTTTGACAAGACCTATCATATTTACGAATTAAATAATAGGTTTATTTTTAAAATAACCCATTGGTTTAAAATGACGAGTACTCAAAAAATCACACTTGTGCCACAACTGGAAGAAGGTATTACCAAAGCTGTTTTTTTAAATAACGAAGCACAAAAAGAAGCTTTAAAAAACACTTATCCTAATATAAAGCTGTTGATAGAAAATTTCAAAAAATAGATACAAAAAAGGGATAGTTTTTATTTAATTAAAATTGATACGATGACTTAAAGTCATCGTATCAATACAAAACAAAAAGTAAAATAGTCAGGGCTTCACTCAAAGGGAAGCCCTGACTTGTTATTTTTTTGAGTTCAATTAAAGTTAGGCTTGACTCTATAAACAGAATGTCTTAAAGTACCTAATTTCGATATAGAATTATTGGTAGAAAATCTAAACGGAAAGACTTTTCTAATTATAATTTCCTTTTCGCTTTTATATTCAATCATTTATGGTACTTTTGCCGCTTTTTGAAATTCAGCTAGATGACAGATTTTATTACAAAGCGTTTACCCAATGCTAAAAATGATATTTTATCGGGTATAACGGTAGCTTTGGCCTTGGTGCCCGAAGCCGTTGCCTTTTCTTTTGTAGCGGGTGTTGACCCTTTAGTAGGTTTGTATGCCGCTTTTATGGTGGGACTTATAACTGCTATTTTTGGAGGGCGTCCCGGTATGATTTCGGGGGCTACCGGTGCCTTAGCGGTCGTTATGGTTAGCTTGGTGTCGCAGGGTAATAGTATGGGCGAAACGGGTGATAACCTAGGTTTGTATTATCTGTTTGCTACCGTCATTTTGATGGGTTTTTTTCAAATAATGGCGGGTGTTTTTAAATTGGGAAAGTTTGTAAGATTAATACCCCATCCCGTTATGATGGGCTTTGTAAATGGTCTGGCCATTGTTATATTTTTATCGCAATTGGGTATGTTTATGCAAAAAGTGGGTGACCAAAAAGTGTGGCTCCAAGGAGCAGAATTATATTTTATGGGCGGTTTAGTCGCTTTGACGATGTTAATTATGTACTTTTTGCCAAAAATTAAGCTGACTCAAAAACTACCCGAAGCTTTAATAGGTATTTTAGTAGTATCGGCTATTGTTATTTTCTTTAATCTAGATGTCTCTACGGTGGGGTCGTTTATAAGAGAAGGTGGTGGCGAAGGTCTTAAAGGTGGTTTACCTACTTTACATTTAGAAACATTTAGTAAAATCCCTTTTAATTGGCAGACCCTAAAATTTATAACGCCCTATGCCTTGATTTTGGCCGCCATCGGATTGATAGAATCTTTAATGACGCTTAATTTAATTGACGATTTAACCGAATCGCGTGGAAATGGTAATAAAGAATGTATAGCACAAGGCAGTGCCAATATTGTTACGGGTTTATTCGGCGGTATGGGCGGTTGTGCTATGATTGGTCAATCTATTATCAATATAAAATCGGGTGGGAGAACCCGCTTGTCGGGTATAGTGGCAGCGGTTATGTTGCTGGTGTTTATTTTATTTGGATCTAAGTATATAGAACAAGTCCCAATTGCTGCTTTGGTAGGTGTTATGTTTATGGTTGTTATAGGCACTTTTGCGTGGAGTAGTTTTAGGATTTTAAATAAAATTCCTAAAACAGATGTCTTTGTTTTGGTTTTGGTGTCGGCCTTAACGGTGATTTTCGATTTGGCTATCGCTGTTTTTGCAGGCGTGATAGTAAGCGCTTTGGTATTTTCTTGGGAAAACGCTAAACGTATTAGAGCACGCAAGCGTTTTAGAGAGGATGGTACTAAGGTTTATGAAATTTGGGGCCCTTTGTTTTTTGGTTCTATAAGTGCTTTTAACGAAAAATTTGATGTAAAAAACGATCCTGAAAAAGTTGAAATAGATTTTATGGAATCACGGGTTGCAGATCACTCTGCACTAGAAGCGGTTTACAATATTGTAGAAAAGTACAGTAAAGCCCAAAAAGCTATCCGTTTAAAACATTTAAGCGAAGAGTGTAAACAACTGCTGTATAAAAGCAATGCTAAATTTAGGGAGGTCATTATCAACGCTATTGATGACCCGCGCTACCATGTAGTTGAAAACCCTGAGAAGTTTAATTGATTTACAACTTTAAATAAAACGTCTTAACGAACTTTGCATAGCAAAGTGTAGTTATCCTGCCTGCCACAGGCACAGCTCATGAATATTGTTACAAGCTTCATAAGATTGCCCGCCCGAACGTGCCGTTTTCGGTACGGGTAGGCCACGGCTTTCAGTCTTGCAAAGACGTAAAAAGCAAAGAGTAGGGTTTCACTCAAAGTGAAGCCTTGACTTATTTCGTTTTTATTGATACGATGACTCGCAGTCATCGTATCAATTTAGAGATTGCCACAGTCGCCCTTTTCGGTTCTCCTTAGTAAAGACTGGAAAAGGCAAAGATGTCAATGCTAGTGGTTTTTTTAAGAAAATCTAAAAGTAATATGGAGGATACTACTCAATCCTATAAAGAGGGTACCTTAAAAAAGCCTTTTCTTTATACTTGGAATTCATATAAATATAATGCAACTGTGCATACCAATTTTTAGCAAATTTTTTATCTGATTTTTGTTTGACTTCAAAGTCCTTTTTTAATTGCGGGTTATCGGCTAGTATATCCTTTGCCAAATCTTCAAAAACATAGGGCGAAAAGCCTTCTTTTTGTTGCAGAATGGTATCAAAAAAATTCCAATTAAAAAATGAATCGGGGGCAGAGGGCTCTAAGGTTTCTAACAAATAACGCAAACCGTCTTGGTTTGTGCTTATGTACAAATCGCCTTTTGAGAATTTAACCTGTTCTTTAGTTTTACTTACCTCGGTATTATAATGCAAATAATGCCCTTCGTAAGCAGGTGTGCGTGTTTTGTAATCGGCAATATGATAGCTTGTTACATTGATTGTGGTATCCTTTTTAAGGATTGTCATTTTTATGTTATTTAGCTTTAAGCGTTTTATGACAGGCCGAAATTCTTTCGGAATAATATAAGCTTTCGGGATTTGAACGATGGTTTTAGGCTTAAAATAATTGTAATAAGTCACTGGTTTTGTAAAGGGTTTGTTACGGTAAAATTTTAGACGTTTTAATCCAGTCACATCGCTTTTTATATAAGCACCTTCAAAACCTTCAAATTGTAAAGTACTCGTTTTAGTACTGTCAACTTGCCAAGAAAGGGGGTAGGTTTTTTGTTTTAAGAAATTAGCAGTTGCTGCTTTACGCATAGCCTTAATTTGTGTTCTATTGGTTTCTGCGAATTTTATAACACTTTTCATCAATTCATAAGTCACCTCTACACGGGTTTTGTAGGCTTTTAGCATATGCGTTTCTACCATCATGCCTAAAGTGTTAAATAAGGTTGTATAGCCTGTAGAATAGCGGGGTGAATCCATAAATTGTGAAAAACCCACTTCGGGCACTTGATTAAAAACATTCACATATGGTGTGGCCTCAATGCCTTTTTTGTGTAAATCTGATAAAACAGCGGGCATCATTTTATCGTGAAGATAAGTGCCTAAATCACCACCCAATTTGTTGTGTT
>CAZMBM010000099.1:0-8171 GCA_964564475.1 uncultured Flavobacteriaceae bacterium
AGGCTTTATAGACAGAAAAGGAAACTACGTCTTTGTGGCCACTGTTGCCGCCAGAATTTTGTCTTTCCTAGCGGCTTACATCGCCAAAAAACTGATTGACGACGTGTCATTGGGTTTTGTACTCTACGCTATAAGTATTATGGCTTTTATCATTCCGCTCAGTGGTTTTGGTGTGCAACAAAGTTTGCTGCGCTTTGGCGCACGGTTAAAATCGGTTTCAGAAAAAAAAGCACTATTTAGTCACGTCTTTAGAAAAGGACTCCTTTTTTCGTTTGTTTTAAGCCTTGTAATTTTTTTCTCAAGCAGCCTTTTAACTTATAAATTACCTCAAGCGGCCTATTTTTTGAGGTTGCTATCTGTACTACTTATTACTTCATTTTTACTCGAAATAATTAAGGTGCAATTTAGGTTAGAGCACAACAACAAACAGTTTGCCTACGTAGAGATATTTTACAACACCGTTTTGGTGTTGAGCGTTTTTATCTTGAGTTATTTCTATAAAGACTTGGGTTATGCCATAGCAATTTTAACGGCTCCATTGGTTACTTTTATATGGTTTTTTAACCGCTTAAAAATAAGGTTTAAAGCCATTACGGCTCCCATAAAAATTGATTTACCCTTCTTTAAATACGGTTTCTTTGCCGGTTTGGCCAATGTGGCCACGCAGTTGCTTTTTGCTGTAGATATTTTACTTATTGGAATTATTTTAAGCGATGCCGGCTTGATAACCGCCTATAAATACGTTTCGCTCATACCGTTTAGTTTGCTCTTTTTGCCGGGTATTATGCTCACAACCGATTTTGTAAACCTCACCGAACGTATTTATGACAAGACGTATATCAAAAACTACAGCAAAAATTACATGTTGCTGTTTTCATTATTCAGCGTGGGTATCGCTTTGATTTTTTATCCTTTATCTGATTTTATACTCGGCTTATTTGACGTTTCTTACCCGCAATACAACACGACGTTTTTAGTCTTAACGGGAGGTGTTTTTGGTATCCTTGTTTTTAGAGGTTTGTTTGGAAATTTACTTTCTGCCCTAGGAAAAGCCAATGTTAATTATTGGATTTCGTTCAGTGCCTTGCTTATAAATATTCCGGCAAATTATTACTTAATTCCAAAATACGGCATTTTAGGAGCTGCTGTCACTTCGGCAAGTCTTATGTGGCTTTCCAGTCTGGCAACTTGGATTATTTTTAGAATCCTTCACAATAAAGCCTTAAAATAAATGCCATTTTTTATAATGGTAATAGAACTCTTTTTTGGCGCCAAAACTTCTTATAAATTTCGCTACACCGGGCAACATAGAGCCTTCAAAATCGAAAATACAGGGACTTTCTGAATAAGATTCAATAACAGCATTGAGGAGATAAGACATGGCTTGGAAACGTCTTCCTTGTGCATTTACAGCCGAAAAAAAATAAGTTATCCGTTTGGCTGAAATGATAAAAAAAGCGCCACCGAGTAATACCTTATCTTTTGTATGTACTGCTATGACTTTCAATTGCCCCAATTCTTGAGTACTTTTTAAAAGTTTTTCAAGTTTTAAATAAGCGGTATCAGAAATATTAATGTTTAAACCTCTATGCTGTTTAAAAAGCTTAACTATGGGATACCAATCATCAATTTCTTTAATTTTTAAACCTTTTTTTTTAGCCTGACTGATACTGCTTTTACGTCCTTTAGAATAAGATTTATAAAGCGTATTATAACCGTCATTTAAAGGTAGAATATAATTTATCAATTCCGGTGTACCTCTCGTTTTAAAGTTAATGTTGTAATCTACCAACCTGAACTTTTTAGGAATATTTTCTAAAAACATTTCTATTTCAACATCCAACAAAAGGTGATTCTTAGAAAAAACACCTAAATGTTGAATCCAAAAAGGCTGATACACATAATTAATTCCCCATTTTCTTTTTTTAGGCAAGGGCATAACAGCTTGATAATCACCTAAAACTAAGACATCCCAAGCATTGGTAACAGCATCTAAATACCAGCTCAAAGCATAAGATTTAAATTGTAAAGCCTCTAACACACAAGTGTCGTACTTTATGTAATCTATCTCATTGTGCTTTAAATACCGTATCATAAAACCTTAGCTTCTTTTGTAGAAACATGTTTGAGCATATCGCTGTAAATTTTCGACCAACCTTCCCAACGCCCCATTTCGCTAATGGTTTCGTTGTGAAACAAACTTATAAAGGTGCCTTCTACAGCCTTAACTTTTTGTATCAAGTTTTCAATTTTTAAACGGGCTTTTCTGTTCGACAAAAAGAGATAATCTTTTAAAGTGCCGTCCATAACGGCAAAAGAATATATTTTTAAGGGTGTTTGTATTTCGAAATCTAAATCGTAAAAGTAAAAAGGTGTACAAGTGCCGGCTCTAAAACCACAGTGCTGTGCATAACCCATAGTATGGTCTTCAAAAATTTCTAAATCGATAAGCTTTTGATAGGTGTCGGGCAAATCGACTCTTAAATAATGCTGACGCGATTTTTTTATCGGTGTATTTAATATTTCTTCTAATCGCTTTTTTTCTTTTTTAAGAGTGTTTTCATTTTTCATCGTAAAAAAAGAAGGATGCAAACCTACCTGTGCATAATCGGCTACCGATTTAACTAAAGATTTGAATTTTAAATTATTGTGTGACACATTCTTATCGTATGTGGTATAATCGCCCACTAAAAAAAAGAAAATTGTAGGGACATCAAAAGTTTTTTGAAGGTTTAACAGCTTGGTAAATTGGTCGAAAGGGTCTTTTCTAAAATTAAAAATAACCATAGTTCGCAACCACAAGCTTTTAAATTTTAATGTAAAAAGATCTGTTAAAAAGCCCCCTACTGTTCTCACAACATTTTTGTGTTTAAAAGCATAAGCACTGTCAATGTCAATGGTAGAAATGGCGTTAAAATGGCGACTGCCAAATTCTATGGCTTCAAACTTTTCTTGTAGTAATTTTTTAAGTTTTAAAGCCCAAATATCTACGACAGGATCTTCTAAAAAATTGTGTTTAAAGGCCAAACTTTCTGTTGCCGGAAAACGTTCAAAAGCATCTTTAACATGCGGTAAATATTCTTCGTAACGGCTTAAAAGGTAAAAACTGGCTGCAAATATATCAAAGGGTATAACCGATTTATTACCTGTTTTAAAAAAGCACGGTACGTCATCCCATGGCATAACATTTATGTCTATATCGCTAATTCCCTGTTCAAAAAGCAACTCGTGGCTCCTAATAAAAAACTCATTGCCTAATGGGGTTTTTGTATAGGTTATTTTAGGGCCGTTGTGTGCTACAAAATCATCAATTTTAGTTGTAAACTTTATTTGGATTAGCAAGATGCGTTTAAATATTTGATTAAACGTATAGGTTAAACGTGGGGTGATTTTGTGCGTATAAATTAATAACATAGTAGATTAAAGTAAGCCGTCGTCTGCAAAGCTAAAATACGCTTTTTCTGTAATTATAAGATGGTCTAAAACTTTTATATCTAAAGTGTGCCCGGCTTCTTTAATTTTTTGCGTGAGTTGCTTGTCCGATTTGCTCGGATTTAATGTCCCCGACGGGTGGTTATGACATAAAATAATACCTGTTGCTAAATACGATAATGCCGGCTTAAAAATAAGGCGGGTATCTACCAAAGTACCCGTCAACCCTCCTGTACTGATACATTCTCGACTCAAAATCTTATTGGCATTGTTCAAATATAATACCCAAAATTCTTCATGATTTAAGTCACCAATAAGAGGTTGCATAACTTCAAAGGCACTTCTACTGCTACTAATTTTTTGTTTTTTAAGTGCTTTTTCTAAACGACGGCGTTTGCCCAGCTCTAGCGCCGTAACAATACTCACAGCTTTGGCTTCGCCTATACCTTTAAAACGCATCAATTCGGTTACACTTAGTTTGGCTAAAGTTTGTAAATTATTATCTACACAAGCCAAAATACGTTTGGCCAAATCTACAGCACTTTCATTTCTGTTTCCGCTACCAATAAGAATAGCAATTAATTCGGCATCCGATAAAGCGCTACAGCTTTTCTTTAACAGTTTTTCACGAGGTCTGTCGTCCGGATTCCAATTTTTAATGGTAAATGATTTGTTTGCACTATCCATATTAAAATCAAAGCTTAAATATAGTAAAGAAAAAAATAATACATTTGTACATTATTCAAAATTTAATTTGAAAAATGACTAAAGTACATAAGAAGTTGGGTGAGCTGGCTTCGACTGCTATTTGCGGAAACGACATAAGCTCTTCTGTATTGTACGTTTCGGCTTTATCTATTTTTTATGCAGGACAATACGCGTGGATTACCTTACTCATTGTGGCTTTTGTTTTGTTTTTGTTTCGCAAAATTTATGGCGAAGTTGTGGGAGCCTTACCCTTAAACGGCGGTGCTTATAATGCCCTTTTAAATACAACGAGTAAACAAATGGCTTCTTTAGCCGCGACCCTAACCTTGTTATCATATATGGCTACTGCCGTAATTTCGGCTAATGAAGCTATGCATTATTTACATCATCTCATTCCCAATATGCCCGTTATTATGGCCACTATGGCTCTTTTAGGGGTTTTTGCCATGCTAACTATTGGGGGTATTACAGAATCTGCCAAGGTGGCTATAGGTATTTTTATATTTCACCTTTTTTCATTGCTCGTCTTGACACTTTTTATAGCTTATTACTTGTCTCAGCATGGCTTATCGCAGTTTTTCGAAAATCAAGAGGCACCCCTACGCGAAGGAAGTATTCTCATGGCTATATTTTTTGGCTTTGCAGCCTCTATGTTGGGTGTGTCGGGATTCGAAAGCTCGGCTAATTTTGTAGAAGAACAGGCCGATGGTGTTTTTCCTAAAACCCTTAAAAATATGTGGGCTGTGGTAAGTGTTATCAACCCGCTTATGGCCTTATTTGCCTTGGCTTTATTTGCCTTACCCGTCTTACAAAGCGATGCCTATCAAAATACTTTACTCATCGAAATGGGTGAACATGTGGGAGGTAAATGGATTGGTGTTCTTATTGCCGTTGATGCTGTATTAGTTTTAAGCGGTGCTGTTTTAACAAGTTATGTAGGTGTATCGGGCTTACTTGAACGCATGACCTTAGACCGTATTTTACCTCAGTATTTTTTAAAGAAAAACAAACAAAATAGTTCTTATCGCATTATTATTATGTTTTTTTTATTGAGTGTTTCTGTTTTGTTAATTACACAAGGTAACGTAAAATTATTGGCCGGCGTTTATACCATTTCATTTTTATCGGTTATGGCCTTATTTGGTATTGGCAATGTGCTGTTAAAAGTAAAACGCGCCAAATTACCCCGTCCCGAACAAGCTTCGTGGATTGCCGTAATGATAGCCATTATTGCCGTTGTTTTTGCCCTTTCGGGAAATGTTTTAATGGAACCTAGAGAGGGAATGCCCAGTAACATTACCATATTTATGCCTTATTTTTTAACGGCTATGGGCTTTATATTTATAATGCTAAACCGTATTATTATATTGAGGACTTTTCTCAGAATAGTTAAATACTTTAACAGTAAAATTATAAAAACTATTAACGATATTGTTAAACAAGAATTTGTGTTTTTTACCAAAGGCGATCATTTGGCCAATCTAAATAAAGTAATGCTCTATATTAAACAAAATGAGCATACCCGTAAAATTAAAATTGTAACCGTTTTAAATAAAGACGAAGAGGTGAGTATTAAACTAAAAACAGATATCGAATTTTTAGACCGCGAATATCCCGAAA
Source organism: uncultured Flavobacteriaceae bacterium (assembly GCA_964564475.1). Lineage (GTDB taxonomy): Bacteria > Bacteroidota > Bacteroidia > Flavobacteriales > Flavobacteriaceae > CG1-02-35-72. The sequence goes on from CAZMBM010000099.1 coordinate 5,761, forward strand.
TTGACATAGATTTTGTGGTTATTCACGATACTTTTGGCCCAAAACTTATAAACAGACTTTCTAAAGAATGGGATATTCCCGTTAACTTTATGTTTATCGGCTCGCCCGGCGATAAATTCCCTTATCGTGTAGAACAATTAGGCGGTGTGAGGTTAATTATCTAATTGTAATCTCTATAAGCAATCGTCAAAGCCTAACTGTTAAAGCAATCTTAATACTGATTTGTTTTCATGTATTTTGAGTAAATTGCACTACTTTTAAAAGTCACCTATTTTATGGATATCATAAAACCCTATATTCCCAAAAACAACATCAGAATTGTAACAGCTGCCTCACTTTTCGACGGTCACGACGCCGCCATAAACATTATGCGACGCATTATTCAAAGTACCGGTGTAGAAGTTATTCACTTGGGCCACGACCGCAGTGTAGAAGAAGTGGTTAACACCGCCATTCAAGAAGATGCGCAAGCTATTGCTATGACTTCTTACCAAGGAGGTCATAACGAGTACTTAAAATACATGTACGATTTGTTGCAAGAAAAAGGAGCCTCACAAATAAAGATTTTTGCAGGGGGTGGCGGTGTTATTTTACCCGAAGAAATTAAAGATTTAATGGCCTATGGCATTACCCGAATCTATTCACCCGATGACGGCCGTACTATGGGCTTGCAAGGAATGATTAATGACATGGTTCAAAAATCAGACTTCGACAGCCCATCCCTAACCCTTCCCAAAGGGAAGGGAATTAAAGACTGTTTAGCCGAAAAAGACGTCAATACCATAGCCCGCCTTATTTCTATAGCCGAAAACCATCCCGATGATTTTTCTACAATATTCCCCCCTTCGGAGGAATTAAAGGGGTCTCCTGTTTTGGGTATAACCGGTACCGGCGGTGCCGGAAAATCGTCATTGGTTGACGAATTGGTACGGCGATTTTTACACGAATTCCCCGATAAAACCATCGGTATCATATCTGTCGATCCGTCAAAAAAGAAAACAGGTGGGGCGCTTTTAGGCGACCGCATCCGTATGAATGCCATAAAAAACAAGCGGGTGTATATGCGCTCTTTGGCCACACGTCAATCTAATCTGGCGCTGTCTAAATACGTTCAAGACGCCATAGCTGTTTTAAAAGCGGCGCAATACGATTTGATTATTCTCGAAACTTCGGGTATCGGGCAATCGGATACCGAAATTATAGACCACTCAAACGTATCACTTTACGTGATGACACCCGATTACGGGGCGGCCACACAACTCGAAAAGATAGATATGCTCGATTTTGCCGATGTAATTGCGCTTAACAAATTCGATAAACGCGGTGCGCTAGATGCTTTACGCGATGTTAAAAAACAATACCAACGCAATCATAACTTATGGGATAAGAACGTCAATACTATGCCTGTTTACGGTACCATTGCCGCCCAATTTAACGACCCCGGCACCAACACCCTGTATGGCAAATTGATTGACATTTTAAATACCAAAACACACGCAAAATTCGACTCTAAATATATTTTAGAAGACAGCCTGTCTGAAAAGCAGTTTATCATTCCGCCCAATCGCACACGCTATTTATCCGAAATCACAGAAGGTAATAGACAGTATAACAAATGGGCAAAAAACCAAGCCGCTATCGCACAAAAACTGTACGGTATTTTTAAAACTATAGAGACCTTCTCGGGTGTCATTCTGAACGAAGTGAAGAATCTCGATACATATTTTGAAGATGTTTTAAACGTTTCTAAAGAAGATAATATTGACATTATTAAAATCTTAAAAGCGGAATTCGACCGCCTCAAAATGGATTTAAGTCCTTACAATTGGGCGCTTATCACCCAATGGGAAGAGACAAAACAAAGCTATAAAAATCCTGCATTTAGTTTTAAAGTCCGCAACAAGCAAATTGACGTAAAAACACATACCAAATCACTATCCCATACTTTAATACCTAAAATTGCGCTACCCAAATACCAAGCATGGGGCGACATACTTATATGGCAATTACAAGAAAATGTCCCTGGTAAATTTCCATTTACGGCAGGTATTTATCCGTTCAAACGCTCGGGTGAAGACCCTGCCCGTATGTTTGCCGGCGAGGGCGGTCCCGAACGCACCAACCGCCGATTTCATTACGTAAGTGCCGGCTTACCCGCCAAACGTTTGTCAACAGCTTTTGACAGTGTAACCCTTTATGGCAACGACCCCGACATACGCCCAGATATTTACGGAAAAATTGGCAATGCCGGCGTATCTATCTGTTGTTTAGACGACCTTAAAAAACTCTATTCGGGTTTCGATTTAACCCATGCGTTAACATCAGTCTCTATGACCATTAACGGCCCTGCCCCAATGATGCTCGGCTTTTTTATGAATGCGGCCATTGATCAAGAATGCGAAAAATACATC
>CAZMBM010000100.1:0-8089 GCA_964564475.1 uncultured Flavobacteriaceae bacterium
ATATTTACTGTTTATTTTACGACTTTTTAACTACTAACTAAAAACCAAAATTGTGAAAAAAATCGGCTTAAGCCTTATGGCTTTTGTGCTGTTTATGGTACATGCTACCTCTGTAAACGCACAAATTACTTCAAAACAAATAGACAAACTGGTACAAAATGCATTACTCAAATTTAATGTAGCTGGTGTGGGTGTGGCAGTTGTTAAAGATAATAAAGTAATTCATTTAAAGGGCTACGGTGTTACTTCTGTCAAAACCAAAGAAAAGGTAAACGCTCACACACGATTTGCCATAGCTTCAAACAGTAAAGCTTTTACAAGTATGGCTCTTGCAATTTTGGTGGATAGAAAACAACTCAATTGGAACGACAAAGTAGTTGATTACATCCCAGAGTTTAAAATGTACAATGCCTACGTGACGGCCAATTTTACCATTGTTGATTTGCTTACCCATCGCAGTGGTTTAGGATTGGGTGCGGGCGACTTAATGTTTTTTCCCGATGGCGCCGATTTTACAATGGATGATGTGGTTAAAAGTTTTCAATATCAAAAGCCCCAATCGGGTTTCAGAACCAAATTTGATTACGACAATCTACTTTATATGGTAGCCGGCGAAGTCGTTAAACGTATTAGCGGTAAAAGTTGGAGTGCTTTTATAGAAGAAAACATAATGAAGCCTCTTGGCATGAACGAATCGGCCGGGACATACAAACGTTTAACCGATAAAAATAACGTGGCCACACCCCATGCCGAAATAAAAGGGAAAATCATACCTTTAGTTCCCTTTAACATAGGTGTAGGTGCTTCGGCAGGAGGGATAAATGCCTCTATAAGCGATTTGACAAAATGGGTTATGATGCACCTCAACAATGGTATTTATGGCGATAATAAGATACTTGTATCGCTAAAAAATCATAATAAAATGTGGAGACCTTACACTATTAGAAGTTTTAAACCCATAGCCAAAGCCCCTTATAAGACACATTTAAGTGCTTACGGTTTGGGTTGGGGTATTGTAGATTTAAACGGTTATATGATGTACAGTCATACAGGTGGTTTACCTGGTATGTTGTCGCAAATATTACTCATCCCCGAAATGGGTTTAAGCATAATTATATTGACCAATACCAGCGATGGCGGCGGTACTTTATTTTCGGCCATTAGCAATACAATAGTTGACAGTTATTTAGGTCTCCCTAAATCTGATTGGATAAACAGATATTACACAGCTACGCAAAAACACCAACAAAAAGGTGATGCCGTGACAGATAAAGTGTGGCAAACCGTAGAAAAAGCTAAGAGTACCCACATAAATACAAGCAACTATGTTGGCTTTTACAAAGACAATTGGTTTGGTATGATAGAAATCTTCCTGAAAAACAAGCAATTGTGGTTTAAATCGTCGCGTTCACCGAAACTCAACGGTCCTATGTATTTTTACAAGGCCAATACTTTTGCCATAAAATGGGCATACCAAGACATGAATGCTGATGCCTTTGCCATGTTTACACTTGACGAAAACGGTAAAGCCATCGCTCTAAAAATGAAAGGCATTTCGCCAAACATAGATTTTAGTTTCGACTTTCAAGATTTAGACCTAAAACGTGTCGAAAATCAGTAACTTTTTGACTACTAAGCAAAAAATTTATAAAAAATGGAAACAAACAATTTAAATCAAGTAAATCCTTCTAAAATCATGCAGGTTGGCATGGGATTTTGGGCTTCAAAAACATTGTTAACAGCTACAAACATGGGTTTATTTACCCTCTTGGCTAAAGAGACTATGACCGGACAAGACATTAAAACCAAATTAAAGCTACACCAGAGGAGTCTTTACGATTTTTTAGACACATTAGTCGCTTTGGGATTTTTAAATCGGACAGGCTTAAAAGAAACAGCGGTTTACAGCAATGCCGAAGATACCGACTTGTTTCTCGACAAAAACAAACCCGGTTATGTGGGGGGTATGTTAGAAATGGCTAATAACAGGCTCTATCCTTTTTGGAATGATTTAGAAGACGGACTCAAAACAGGCCAACCACAAAATGAAAGTAAAACAGGTGGAGCCCCTATTTTTGAAGCCCTTTATGCCGATGAACACAAACTCAAAGAATTTTTAAAAGCTATGGGCGGCGTTCAAATGGGCAACTTTATCGCTTTTTCAAAAGACTTCGATTTTTCGAGCTATAAAACTTTGTGCGATATTGGTGGTGCCGGAGGCTATCTTTCTATTCAAGTAGCTTTAAATAATGCCCATATGACATGTGTTTCCTTTGACCTCCCTCCTGTTGAACCCAATGCCAAAGAAAATGTCAATATCTTTGGTTTAAATGACCGTATTAGCATACAATCGGGTGATTTTTTTAAAGACAATTTCCCCAAAGCCGATATCATTACTATGGGAAATATTTTACACGACTGGGGGCTTGACGATAAAAAAACACTTCTTAAAAAAGCCTATGACGCTTTACCTACCGGTGGCGCTTTAGTAGTCATTGAAAACATAATTGATGACGAGCGTAACAAAAATGTTTTTGGGCTTTTAATGTCTCTAAATATGATGATAGAAACCGATAAAGGATATGACTTTTCTTTTTCAGACTTTAATTCATGGGCTACTGAAGTTGGCTTTGCAAAGTGTTATAAAATGCCTTTAACTGGTCCTTCTAGCGCTGTGGTAGCCATGAAGGTATAACCCACATCTAAAATGGCAAAACTATTTAACACTATCCGTAAAAAAATAATTACAGAAAAAACCTCTGTAAGCCGTACAACTAACTACATAAAATACGCCATTGGAGAGATTATTTTGGTGGTTATAGGTATTTTAATTGCTTTGAGTATTAATAATTGGAATGAACAACAAAAACTAAACAAAGAAGAGCAATACTTATTAAAAGAGCTGTTAGCTGAGTTTAATACAAATCTTATAAAAATAAAAAGTGATATACATTTAAATACTAAAAATCAAAAAGCCGCTATTGCTATTTTAGATTTAATAGCATCAGGTGATATAAAAAATAATCCTCAAAAATTAGACAGTCTTTTTATGGTAGTCTTTTCTTACGGTTCTTTTAATGCTTCAAGTGGTGTTCTTGATGAAATTATAAGTTCAGGAAAGTTACGTGTTATTAAAGCAGGTTCTTTAAGGAATATGCTATCGCGATGGTCCGGGTGGATAGAAAATCAACAAGAAGATATAAACATAAGAAGAGATCAAATTAACTTTTATATTGAACCTTTATATGTAAAATATGCGCCCATAAAAAATGGTGACGCTTACATTGATTTTAAATTTTGGTCTTTAAATTACAATCGTACGAAGTTAAAAAAATCAAATTTTAATTATAATTATAAGGGCTTAATGAGCACAGAATTTGAAGGTTCAATTTATAAATATGTATTAGACCAAGATTTTGTTTTATTAAATGACACTGAAACAGAAATATTTATTAATAACATTATAAAGGAAATAAAAACCAACATCACTCCTCAATAATGATTAATTTTTTAATTTATTCCGTAAAAAAGGATTTCGTAATAAATTAACAAAATTATATAAGAAATTAAACGCTATGAAAAAATATTTTCTTCTCACAATAATAGTATTTGTACAGGTTTTCGGTTATAGCCAAGCGTTTAATTTTAAAAAAATATCACATACGCAGTTCATTAAAATGATTATAGCCGAAAAAGATTCGGTATTTGAACTAGAAAATGCCATAATTGAATTTAATAACACAACCGATTCTTTATATGCCTTTACAACTGTTGATGAAAAACATCAATTTATAAGTACTGACACTCTTATAATTAACAAGGCAATAACTTTAGAAAATGTCCATTTTATTCACAACAGTACAGAAGAAGGACAGGCATTACATCATATTATTTTCAATAAAAATATAAGTATTAAAAATACGACTTCAATTTTGTTCTATAACTGTGTTTTTAATGCTGAAATTGATATTGATGTCGACCAACCCTTAAACGATACTGTTAATTACCTGTTTTCTGAATACGACAATTACGACGGCGAAATTGGGTTTTCTAACAGCCTTTTTAAAAACGATTTAATTTTAGATATCGGCACCATAGAAACCTACATCTCAATTAATGTATCGTTAAAAGAATGTGATTTTAAAAGAGATGAAGAGGTTTCACCTGTAGAGGTTAACGTCAACAACATTCGTTCAACAGAAATTGAAAACAACCATTTTTTTGGCAATGGTTTTATAAGTTTTACCATAGACACCTCAAATTTTACAAGTATTTCTGTCAACGATTTTAATGACTATCGCACAAATATTTTAAAGGCTTCTTTAAACAGTTCCCATCTTTTTATAATGGAAGGGAATGTTTTTAACAAAGATGTTATTTTAAATATCGACGACTTTAACAGTAATCATTTATACCGATGGTCGCAGTGGCGAAAGAAACTCATTTCGAGTGATGGCTTTAGAACCTACATTTACAGGTTAGATACCCCACCTGTGTTTACAAACAGTACCCCTAAGGTTTTTACCACTTACGACAGTTTAATGACCCTTTATAAAAACAAATACCGCTACCAAATAGAAAATGCCTATAAAGACGAAATGCGCTTGTTGGGTAATTTTTACGATTTTTATAAAAAACAGCACGACACCGAGTATGCCAACGAAGTTTATGTAGAACTAAAAGATTTAGAAACAAAGCGTTTTGCCTATTTATACAGTATTAACCCGTCGTTTAAAACCTATTTCACATGGAAAATTAATCAATTTTTAGACATCTTTTCAGCCTATGGTACTAAACCCTCTCAAGCGGTTGTAGCTTCTATTTACGTTGTTTTATTCTTTGCTTTTGTCTATCTTTTTTTTCCCAATAGTTGGGATTCTATGAACCGTAACAAACTGATGCGCCGTATGACCTTTTTTACCAAATACTTTCGCAAAAAAGAAGGTATTAAAGAAATTTACGAAGAAGAACGTCAAAAAGAAATAATGAACTTTAATGAGTTTAGAGATTATATGAATGAGAGCAAAAAAGAAATTCCGGGTTATTTTATTTGGCTTACAAAACCTATTTATTACTTTTCGTCTTACAACTACAAAATGACGGGACGCATCTTAAAATACACCGATATTTTAAAAGGAAAATGGATAGAGTTACCCCCACAACGCCGTTATACAACCAGTATTATAATGGCCATGTGGATTTTTATTCTTATCGTTATAGACCTCTTACTTAAATTTTTAAACGCCCTAACTCTATCTATAAATACCTTTACCACTCTGGGCTTTGGTGAAATACCCATAAAAGGTATTCCCCGTTACCTGGCCATTATTCAGGGTTTTATTGGCTGGTTTATGCTCACTATCTTTAGCGTATCACTTATTTCTCAATTGCTCAACTAATTATGGCTAAACTCTTTAATAATATCCGTAAGAAACTGGTTACCGAAAGGCCTTCTGCTACACGCACAGCAAACTACCTAAAATACGCTATTGGCGAAATTGTGTTGGTGGTTATCGGTATTTTAATTGCTTTAAGTATTAATAATTGGAATAATGCCAGAATCAAAAATAAGGATGCTATTTCACTTTCAAACAGATTGTTAATTGAAACCACAAAAAATAAAAAAGCTCTTGAAGAACAAATATTAAGAGTTAAAAAGCTACAAATTGAAACCAAATCTTTACTTACGATGTTTGGTCCTAAATACAAGCTTAAAAACAGCAGATTATTAGACAGTCTAATATATAGTGTCATATCTACACCTTTGTACAATGCTAATTCTACAACGCTTAATGAAGCTTTAAATACTGGACAGATATCTATTTTACAGTCCGATTCCATAAGAGCACTGCTATACGATATTCCACAAAGAGTACACAATATTAAAAATTATGAAGAAGAAATGATAAGAGATATCGAAAATAATATTATGCCCTATTTGTACGAAAAAATTTCTTTTAGACAGATGGATGAAGAATTTTCTGACGAATTCGATTTAAGCACAAAAAGTAAATTAAAATACTTTGATAACAGAGTGGTATTGTCAAATAAAAAATTCGAAAATATGGTCGATAATAAATATTTTTTATTAGAAACCTTGTTAATGGGTTATGCTGACTTACATATTGTTTATAGTAAAACAATACAATTTTTTGAAGCTAAATAAATATTAATTATGGCTAAACTATTTAACAGTATCCGTAAAAAACTGGTTGCAGAAAGACCTTCTACATCCCGCACAGCCAACTACCTAAAATACGCCATTGGCGAAATAGTTCTGGTAGTTTTTGGTATTCTCATTGCTTTAAGTATTAACAATTGGGCCGAAGCCCAAAAAGAACAAAAAACACTCCATAACATTTATGCCATAGTAGCCCAAGATTTAAAAAATGATATTGCCGATATTGACAGAATAATAAAAATATTTGAAAATTTAAAACCACTATTTAATAAAGTACTAGGTGGCAAAATGACTAAAAAAAACTACTTAGATTGCAAAGGATGTACAGGTCTTATCGCGGGATTTCCCGATTTATCTCTTGACGTTAGAGGTTATAATTTATTAAAAAATTACAAAAACGCTGCATCAGGGATCGATAGTTTATCAGTAGATATTGTACAGTTTTATATCCAGCAATTAAATGAAATACAAATTAATGAAGATTTAAGAACAGAAGATTTTAGTAAAAATTATCACTACTGGAAATCTACACAGTCTTGGTTTTCAGATTATGTGACTGAACGGAATTCAGATGGATTTATAGACTATGCTGTTAATTCTCAAGACTATAAAAATAGAGTAGCCATGTTTTATTCTATGACTAATATACTGTCAAAACAATATAAATCCTTTAGCAAAAATGCAACAATGCTTATAAAGAGAATAGAAAGTAAAAACACAAATTAAAAATATGAAAGCTTTAATAGAAAAATTTTACAGCGCTTTTAAAAACCTAGATTCAGAAACCATGGCTAACTGTTATCATAAAGACATTGTCTTTAAAGACCCCGCTTTTGGTGTTTTAAAAGGGGGTAAAGCCAAAAACATGTGGCGTATGCTATGTACAAGTCAAAAAGGTAAAGATTTTATAATCAGTTATTCAAATATAAAATTTTCTGACAATAAAGGAACTGCCCATTGGGAAGCACATTACACATTTAGCAAAACCGGCAGAAAAGTCCATAACAAAATTTTGGCCGAATTTGAATTTAAAGAAGGTCAAATCATCAAACATACCGATAGTTTTAATTTGTACAGATGGGCGCAACAAGCTTTTGGTATTACGGGCTATTTAATAGGTTGGACGTCCTTTTTTAGAAAAAAATTACAAAAACAAACCAATACTATGCTGTCAAAATTCAAAGATTCCCTCTAAAAACACAACACTGAAAAATAGTTTAGATTGTACAGAAAAAGCATAGAAACACTGAGATTAGTAATAATTTATCTGTTTTAAAAAAAGACAAACCTTAATGAAAATATTTTAATACTTAGATTACTTTTGTACAAAAAAAATACAAATGATAGAAATAGGAAAATACAACGCTTTAGACATTATAAGAGAATCTAGTGTAGGCATATATCTAGCCGATAAAGAGGGCGAAGAAATATTGTTGCCCAACAAATATTGTCCAAATGATTTTAAAATTTACGATACTTTAAAAGTATTTGTCTATCGCGATTCTGAAAATAGAAAAGTGGCTGTTACAGATAGTCCAAAAATACAGTTACACCAGTTCGCTTTGTTACAATGTAAACACATTTCTACAGTTGGTGCCTTTATGGATTGGGGTATGGCAAAAGATCTTATGGTACCTTATAGCGAGCAACGCCAAGGTATGGAAGTAGGCAGGTGGTATATTGTTTATTTAGACATTGATACCCAAACCGACCGTCTTTATGCGAGTAATAAGATTGAAAAACATTTACAAAACGATAATCTATTTGTTAGCGAAGGTGATAAAGTAAAAATCATGATTATGCACAAGTCTGATATTGGTTTTTCAGTCATTGTAAATAATATACACTTAGGCTTGGTTTATGACAACGAAATATTTACCACTCTTAATATTGGCGATAAATTAACAG
>CAZMBM010000101.1:0-8072 GCA_964564475.1 uncultured Flavobacteriaceae bacterium
TCGGCCATACGCTCTAATTCACTGCGCTTGGCAGTGGCTTTTACATAAGCCTCAACAGCTTCTTTTTGAGCGGCTGTTGTAATTTTTGACACCAATGCGTGTTCAGGCGCCAAGGTCATAAAACTCACGCCGAAAATGGTATCGGGGCGGGTTGTGAAAACGTCGATAAACTGTTTCGTGTTTTGGGTTTTATGTTCCGTGTTAGGCGACTCGGAACTCAGAACACGGAATTTCACCATAGCCCCTTCACTCCTGCCAATCCAGTATTTTTGCGAATCTTTTAAAGGTTGCGGCCAATCTATTGTCTCTAAACCGTCGAGCAAACGCTGGGCATAAGCCGTAATACGCATACTCCATTGCATCATTTTTTTACGGATAACCGGATGGCCACCGCGCTCAGACACACCATTGACTATTTCGTCATTGGCCAAAACCGTCCCCAATGCCGGACACCAATTGACTTCTGTTTCTGATAAATAGGTCAAACGGTATTGCAAGAGTATTTTTTGTTGCTTTTCGCTATCAAAAGCTTGCCATTCTACGGCTGTAAATATTTTAATACCTTCATCGCAAGCGGCATTGACTTGAGTATTGCCCTCTTTTTCGAAAAGGGCGACTAAAGTGTCAATATCTTCGGCTTTATCGCTTGTTTTGTTGTACCACGAATTAAAGAGTTGGATAAAAATCCACTGGGTCCATTTGTAATATTTGGGGTCTGAGGTCCGTACTTCGCGACTCCAATCGAATGAAAATCCAATTTTATCGAGCTGTCTGCGATAGGTTTTTATGTTGGCCTCTGTGGTAATGGCCGGATGTTGTCCGGTTTGAATGGCGTACTGTTCGGCCGGTAGCCCAAAACTGTCATACCCTTGCGGATGCAACACATTAAAACCTTTATGACGTTTGTAACGCGCATAAATATCGCTGGCTATATAACCCAACGGATGTCCCACGTGCAAACCCGCCCCACTGGGGTACGGAAACATATCCAATACATAAAATTTGGGTTTGTCACTGTTATTTTCGGCTTTAAAAGTTTGGTCTTTGGCCCAATGTTTTTGCCATTTGGCTTCTATCTCATTAAAATGGTAACTCATTCAATCCTCTATTTTGAAGCGACAAATTTAAGGTTTATTGCAAGACTACGAAATGTTTAAGCCGGCTTTCTCGCAAAATTTTCTGACGGTAAAAGCGTGTAGTAAACAAAATCGTTACAAGGTGTTTTAACGCCAAGCCGTAATCCTTCTCTAACAATATAACCGTTAAAATTATCGAGTTCGCTGGGTTTACCGGCCATAATATCGCGTTGCATAGAAGCCGTTGTGTCGTAGGGCATACGGCTTAAAATATGCATGGTTTTATCGATATCTTTTTGGTTAATGTCAATATTTTTAAGATTGGCAATTTTCTTAATTTCTAAGGCTGTATCATACATAAATTGTTTGACAAAAGGGAGATTTATTATGGCGCCAAGCGGTTGGCGTGTTAAAGCGCCAATGCCACTATAAGTAACGATAAACAAAAACTTACGCCAAATATCTAAAGTAATATTTTCCGAAATACGGTTTTTAAATCCGGCTTTATCAAATAAGCTTTTAACGGCTAAAACCCGCACCGATTTTTTATTATTCACTTCGCCAAAAACTATTTCGGGTTCGTAAGCAAAATGATTGATAATACCCGGTTTTTCTACTTTACTCACTATTCGGCACAAACCGGCTAAAACATTTTTTGCAGGTAAAACACTTACTAATGTGTCAAAATTATCGGCCCCGTTTTGCAAGGGCAAAACCATCGTTTTATCACCAATAACAGACTTTAATTGTTTAGCAACATCAATAATTTGCCACGATTTAACCCCTAATATTATTAAGTCGGGTGACATCTTTAAATTCCTCAGGTCATTTACAACTTTAGGACAAACCTTAAAATCGCCCTTAATACTTTTAACCTGTAAACCGTTTTGTTTAATAGCCTCAAAATGTTTGCCGCGTACTAAAAAGGTGACCTCTAAACCGGCCTGCGCCAATTTACCGCCAAAATACCCGCCTACACCGCCGGCACCTACTACCAAAATTTTCATAACCATTGCTTTAAATTTATATATCAAAGATACTTTTAAATTTGTACTTTTAAAACCGCAATCTAAACCGCTAAACATGAACAAATCAATCCTATTTTTAGTACTGATAACCGGACTCACATCGTGTACAAATAAAGAAAAAGTCGATTTATTGGTCGTAAATGCCAATGTCTATACTGTAAATACCGATTTTTCTAAAGCTGGAGCCTTTGCCGTTAAAGACGGCAAATTTGTGGCTGTAGGAAATACAAAGGATTTAAAAAACAGGTACACCGCCTCAAAAGTTATAGACGCTAAAGGACAGGCTGTTTTCCCCGGCCTTATTGACGCCCATTGTCATTTTTTTGGTTTGGGCCTGCAACAACAGAAAGTCGATTTAACAGATACCAAAAGTTATGACGAAGTCCTCCAAAAAATAAAAAACTTCCAAGATAAAAAACAAGTCAATTTTATCACAGGTCGTGGATGGGATCAAAATGATTGGGCTACAAAAACGTTTCCTACAAAAGAAAAATTAGATAAATTATTTCCTAAAACACCCGTAGCCGTCACCCGAATTGACGGTCATGCTTTGTTGGCCAATCAGGCCGCTTTAGATTTGGCAGGTATAACTGATAAAACAAAAGTATCCGGAGGTGAAATCATCAAAAAAAATGGTAAAATTACAGGTGTTTTGATTGATAATGCTATGAGTAAGGTCTATGCCATTATTCCAAATCCTTCAAAATCAGAACAAATTCAAGCCTTATTAGACGCTCAAAAAATCTGTGCCAATTTGGGTTTGACTACTGTAGATGACGCCGGGCTTTCTAAAGACAATTTAGAACTGATAGACAGTTTGCAAAAAGCCGGAAAACTTAAAATACGTATTTACGGTATGGTATCGGCCACACCCGATAATCTCGATTACTATATCAAAAAAGGCCTCGTAAAAACCGACCGACTCAATATCCGGTCGTTTAAAGTCTATGCCGATGGCGCCTTGGGTTCTAGAGGAGCGGCCTTGCGCAAACCCTACTCAGACAAACCCCATCATTACGGGGCATTTGTAACTTCGGTCGAAAATTTAAAAAACACAGCCAAAAAAATTGCGGCATCTAGCTTTCAAATGAATACCCATGCCATTGGCGATTCGGCCAATCATTTTGTTTTAAAAATTTACACCGAAGCTTTAAAAAATAAAAAAAACCGCCGTTGGCGTATAGAACATGCCCAAGTGGTATCTCCCGAAGATTTTAAATATTTCAAAAATATTGTGCCCTCTGTCCAATCAACCCATGCTACCAGCGATATGTATTGGGCCGGCGACCGTTTAGGCTCCGAACGTTTAAAAGGCGCTTATGCCTACAAAGACTTGTTAAATCAATATGGTAAAGTAGCTTTGGGAACCGATTTTCCGGTAGAAAAAGTCAATCCTATGTTGACTTTTTATGCGGCTGTCGCCCGACAAGATTTAAAAGGATGTCCCGATAAAGGTTTTCAGCCAGAAAATGCCTTATCGCGCCAAGAAACTTTAAAAGGCATGACTATTTGGGCCGCTTACAGCAACTTTGAAGAAAACGAAAAAGGCAGTATTGAGATAGGAAAGATGGCTGATTTTGTAATATTAGACCAAGATATTATGACGGTCGCTATTCATAAAGTACCCGATACCAAGGTAGAGGCCACTTACATAAACGGCGAAAAGATGTAATTGGACTGCTCTCGATACTTAAAAAACTTAAACTGTCGTTAAACAAAAAAGCCACACGATGTGCGGCTTTTTTATAAAGTAAAATATTTCGATTTCACCGTGCCTGTGTCAGGCAGGCTCAATATGACATCGAAACAAAATTCTTTAAAACTTTAAAGGTATTCTCACCCGTGTTTTATCCCAACCTAAGACCATCGCTTTGTTGTCGCCATTATCAAAGGCTATAGAAAAAGCCTCTAACGATTCGTCACCTAAAGAAGGTTTAACTGTAAACCGCACCAAATCGGCCTCGGGTTTGTACTCATAAGCACCCCATACATTGAGGTTCTTGTTTAATATAATCGTCCATTCTTTTTCACCCGGAATACTGTGTAATACATAAGTCCCTGCCGGTATTTTTTTACCACCAAAGGTAGTCGCTTTGTAAAAAGTAACTTCGGTGGCTTCGTTAGCACCGGTACGCCAAACTTTACCGTAAGGCACTAAGTTACCAAAAATAGTACGCCCTTTTTTTTGCGGACGTCCGTAAACGACTTTCACAGCTACGGGACCACCCTTTTCCAGTCGTAAAAGTGTGATATCTACCGGACTGGGATCCAGTTTAGCAAATTTTACTCCTTTTTGAGCACAACTGCCTAGTGTTCCTGCAAACAGAAATAAAACAACCAGTAAACCCGAAATCTTTAAATTTTTCATATATGTTTAATTTAATTAGTTGGCGTAAAACTAATCAATAAGGCTAATAAAACAAGTTTGTTTTGAAAAGTTTAACATTTTAATAAGAAGTATAAAAAATCTACTACTAAGATTACATATCAATACTATTATACGTATATATCTTTACATTATAAATCTATTTCATTATTTATGATATATTATTTTAATTATATTCATTTATTTGCATTGTAATTTTAAATATATAAATATGTGCGGCATTGTATGTGCTTTTGACTTAAAACAAGAGACTGAAGAACTAAGACCTCAACTTCTAGAAATGGCGAAAAAAATTCGTCATCGCGGCCCCGATTGGAGTGGCATTTATAGTGACAATAAGGCTATTTTAGCCCATGAACGTTTGGCTATTGTTGATCCGTCATCGGGTAAACAACCTATAATTAGTGAAAACCGACAGCTTGTATTGGCCGCTAATGGCGAGATTTACAACCACCTTTCTTTACGCGAAAACCTCAAAACACCTTATACTTTTCAAACAAAGTCGGATTGTGAAATTATTTTAGCTTTATACAATGAAAAAGGTGTTGGTTTTATCGACGATCTTAACGGGATATTTGCTTTTGCTTTATACGACACCAAAACAGATAGTTATTTAATCGCCCGAGACCATATGGGTATTATTCCACTATACCAAGGTTGGGATAAAAACGGCACTTATTATGTGGCCTCTGAACTAAAAGCCTTAGAGACTTATTGTAATAAAATTGAAATATTTCCTCCGGGACACTACTACTCAAGTAAAGACAACACTTTAGTTCAGTGGTATAAAAGAGAGTGGATCGACTACGAAGCCGTAAAAGACAACCCCACATCGATAGGCGATTTACACGACGCTTTGGCGGCGGCCGTTCACCGTCAATTAATGTCTGATGTGCCTTATGGTGTTTTATTATCGGGGGGCTTAGACTCTTCAATAACTTCGGCCGTTGCTAAAATCTATGCCGAAAAACGCATTGAAACCGACGACACTCAAAAAGCCTGGTGGCCACAACTCCATTCTTTTTCGGTAGGCCTAAAAGGCTCACCCGATTTGGCGGCCGCCAGAAAAGTGGCCAAACATATAGATACCGTACATCATGAAATAGAATTCACTATTCAAGAAGGTCTTGATGCCGTAAGGGATGTTATTTACCACCTCGAAACATACGACATAACCACTATCAGAGCTTCTACCCCTATGTTTTTAATGGCGCGCGTCATTAAATCTATGGGCGTAAAAATGGTCTTATCGGGTGAAGGAGCCGACGAATTATTTGGGGGATATCTCTATTTTCACAAGGCTCCAAATGCCGAAGAGTTCCACAAAGAGACTGTAAGAAAACTCGAAAAATTGTATCAGTACGACTGTTTACGCGCCAACAAATCTTTAGCCGCTTGGGGTATTGAAGGACGTGTACCTTTTTTAGATAAAGAGTTTATGGATGTAGCCATGCGCCTTAATCCAAAAGATAAAATGATTACACCTGATAGGATGGAAAAATGGGTTTTGCGTAAAGCTTTTGAAAAATACCTACCAAAAAGTGTGGCATGGCGTCAAAAAGAACAATTCTCTGACGGTGTGGGTTACAATTGGATAGACAGCCTAAAAGATTTGGTAGAAATATCGGTAAGCGACAAACAAATGGTCAATGCCAAATACAAATTTCCCGTACAAACGCCCACAAGTAAAGAAGAGTTTTATTACCGCTCTATTTTCGAAGAATTTTACCCATCGGATGCTGCCGCCTTAACAGTCCCTTCGGTGCCTTCTGTTGCTTGTAGCACACCTATTGCTTTAGAGTGGGATGCCTCCTTTAAAAATATGAATGACCCCAGCGGTAGAGCTGTGGCAAAAGTGCACGAAGCCGCCTACTAAAAAAGAGTCCTGTTTAACCCTTAATTACATTTAATATCGGTATAAAATAATTTTAAAAATCACTTATAAGAACTTTTTATAAATAGTATCTTTTTTATCATCCTTAAAAATATATAAAATCGATTTTAAGGCGCTTTAAAGCCCTTTTAAGCCCTTTTTAACAAAATTAACATTTGTTGATAATTATAAAAAAACATCTATAAATTAAGCCAAAATAGGCTTTCAATTTCTTATCTTTGTTTGTTATAATTTTTAAAAAATATTACACTTTTTATTATGAGTGAAGAATCTAAAAAATACGATTATTCAGCCGACAGTATTCAGGCTTTAGAAGGGATGGAGCACGTGCGCAAGCGCCCATCAATGTATATTGGAGATGTGAGCACCAGAGGCCTCCACCACCTTGTTTACGAGGTTGTAGATAACTCTATTGACGAAGCCATGGCCGGCCATTGCGATAAGATTGCCGTTATTATTAACGAAGATAATTCTGTTAGTGTTTCAGATAACGGACGGGGCATACCGGTGGATATCCATAAAAAAGAAGGTGTTTCGGCTCTTGAGGTGGTGATGACAAAAATTGGCGCCGGCGGTAAATTCGACAAAGATTCTTATAAAGTGTCGGGGGGACTGCACGGTGTGGGTGTATCGGTTGTAAATGCCCTTTCGAGCTATTTAAAAGCCGTCGTTGTTAGAGATGGTAAAATTTGGCAACAAGAATACGAACGCGGTAAAACACTGTATCCCGTTAAGCCTGTGGGCGTCTCTAACGAGAATGGCACTACTGTAACCTTTAAAGCCGATAGTGAAATATTTCAAATACCTATTGAATTTAATTACGAAACCCTTGCCACACGTTTGAGGGAACTCTCTTTTTTAAATAAAGAAATCCACCTGAGCATAACTGACCGAAGAAATAAAGATGACAAAGGCAACTTTGTTTATGAAGAGTTTTACAGTAAAGAAGGTTTATCTGAATTTGTCAGGTATCTAGACGGTTCAAGGGAATCGCTTATCAAAGATATTATAAGCATTGAAGGTGAAAAAAATGGTATCCCTGTAGAAGTCGCCATGGTTTATAATACTTCTTATGCAGAAAATTTACATTCGTATGTCAACAACATCAATACGCACGAAGGAGGAACCCATCTTAGCGGATTTAGACGTGGATTGACAGGGACACTTAAAAAATACGCCGATAATTCGGGGATGCTCGACAAACTTAAATTCGATATTGCCGGCGACGATTTTAGAGAAGGCCTAACCGCTATTATTTCTGTTAAAGTAGCCGAACCGCAATTTGAAGGGCAAACCAAAACAAAATTAGGCAACCGCGATGTGACCTCTGCTGTGAGTCAGGCTGTATCGGAAATGCTAACCGATTATTTAGAAGAAAACCCCAGTGATGCCAAAATAATCGTTCAAAAAGTAATTTTAGCGGCACAAGCCCGTCATGCAGCCAAAAAGGCACGCGAAATGGTACAACGCAAAACCGTGATGTCTATTGGCGGACTGCCCGGCAAATTGAGTGACTGTTCTGAAACCGATCCTACCAAATGTGAAATTTTCTTGGTAGAGGGTGATTCGGCAGGCGGTACGGCCAAACAAGGACGCGACCGTGCTTTTCAGGCTATTTTACCTTTAAGAGGTAAAATTCTGAATGTAGAAAAAGCCATGCGTCATCGTGTTTTTGAAAACGAAGAAAT
>CAZMBM010000102.1:0-8037 GCA_964564475.1 uncultured Flavobacteriaceae bacterium
ATAAATAAAGCAGATATGATTAAAAAAACTGCTGATATGGTCAATGAAAAAAAATTAGAAGGTATCGCTTCTATACGCGATGAATCTGATAGAAATGGTATGCGTATAGTTTATGTTTTAAAGCGCGATGCCATCCCTAATATCGTATTAAACAAACTCTATAAATATACAAGTTTACAAACATCATTTAGTGTAAACAATATTGCACTTGTTAACGGCAGACCAGAACTTTTAAACTTAAAAGATCTTATAAAACATTTTGTCAATCACCGTCACGATGTGGTTGTAAGACGTACAAAATACGAACTCAAAAAAGCCGAAGCCCGTGCTCATATTTTAGAAGGACTTATCATTGCTTCAGATAATATAGATAAGGTTATTGCTTTAATAAGAAGCTCTAAAAACCCTGATGAGGCTAAAGAAAAACTTAAGGCAACTTTTGAGTTAAGCGATATTCAAGCTAAGGCGATAGTCGAAATGAGATTACGTCAGTTGACGGGCTTAGAACAAGATAAATTGCGAGCAGAGTTTGATGAGATTATGAAGTATATTGAAGACTTAAAAGATATATTGGCTCATGAATCCAGGCGTATGGACATAATTAAAGAAGAGCTCAGCGCTATTAAGGATAAATATGGAGATGACAGGCGTTCTATTATAGAATACGCAGGTGGTGACGTCAGTATAGAAGATATGATACCCGACTCTAATGTTGTGATAACTATTTCGCATGCTGGCTATGTAAAACGCACAGATTTATCTGAATATAAAATTCAAAACAGAGGTGGCCGCGGTCAAAAAGGTGTCGCCACACGAAGCGAAGATTTCTTGGAACATTTATTTGTAGCGACAAACCATCAATATATGCTGTTCTTTACCCAAAAAGGAAAAGTCTTTTGGATGCGCGTTTACGAAATCCCCGAAGGCAATAAAACATCTAAAGGAAGAGCCATTCAAAACCTTATAAATATAGAGCAAGACGACAAGGTTAAAGCCTTTATTTGTACTCAGGATTTAAAAGACGAAGATTACATAAATTCAAATTATGTGGTTATGGCAACTAAAAAAGGGCAAACCAAAAAAACATTGCTCGAGCAATATTCGCGTCCCAGAACCAATGGTATTAACGCTATAACTATTAGAGAAGATGACGAACTGTTAGAAGCCAAATTAACAAATGGCAATTCTCATATAATGTTAGCTGTAAAATCAGGTAAAGCCATAAGATTCGAAGAGAGTAAAACCCGTCCTATGGGTAGAAACGCTTCTGGAGTGAGAGGTATTAAACTGGCAGATGATAAAGATGAAGTTGTTGGTATGATAACTATAGACGATTTAAACTCAGAAGTACTTGTTGTATCGGCAAATGGTTACGGTAAACGCTCTAGTGTAGAAGATTACAGAATTACCAATAGAGGCGGAAAAGGTGTAAAAACTATAAATATTACAGAAAAAACCGGTAATTTAGTCGCCATAAAAAATGTATCTGACTCTGATGACTTGATGATTATCAATAAGTCGGGTATTACGATACGTATGGCTGTGGCCGATTTGCGTATTATGGGCCGCGCCACACAAGGAGTTAAACTCATCAATATTAAAGAAGAAGACTCAATTGCTGCTGTGGCACGAGTTATGCAGGAAGAGGAAGTTGAAAATAAGGATGAATCAAATCAAGAGAACAATCAAACAGAAGAATAATACAAATTTAAAACTCATGAAAAAACAATTTTTAATAACACTTATGTTACTATCGACACTAACAGTGCTCGGTCAGAAAAGCGAACTTAAAGCCGTAGACAAAGCCTTAAGATCCGGCGATTTGGCTAAAGCAAAAGCCTCTATTTCTCAAGCAGAAGCTCTAATAGCCAATGCCGATAATAAACTGAAGGCTAAATTTTATTTTTTGAAGGGTAAGACTTATGCACAAATAGGAAAAACACAACCTTCTTTAGATAAAAATGCTTATGACGTTGCCTCTGAAGCTTTGGCTAAACTTTTTGATTTTGAAAAGAAAACGGGTAAAGTAATGTATTCAGATGATGCGGCTCCTGTTTTTAATGCCCTTATAACCGATTTGAGGAGTATGGCTGTAAAACAATATAATGCTAAAGATTTCTTGAATTCAGCTCATAATTTTGCCAAAATTTATAACATGAGTCCAAAAGATACTTTTATGTTAGATAATGCGGCCAATGCCGCTCACCAAGGGAAATATTATAAAGATGCTTTAAAATATTATTTAAAACTAGACGAGGTGGGTTATACAGGTATCTCTACAGTGTATAAAGCAAAAAATAAAGAAACAGGTAAATACGACGTTTTTCCATCTAAAGTGCAACGCGATTTAATGCTCAAGACTGGGAATTACACTGACCCTAAAGACGATGCTTCCAAATCTAGAGGTATTTCTATTGTTAGAAACATAGCATTTCTGTATGGTAAACTCGGTGAAAACGAGAAAGGCTTAGAAGCCCTTAAAAAAGCAAGAGCCAAATATCCGTCAGATTACAATTTATTATTGGCCGAAGCAGATTTACACATTAAACTTGGTCACAGAGAAAAATTTGCTCAACTGATGTCAGAAGCTGTCGATAAAAACCCTAACGAACCTGTTTTGTACTTTAATCTAGGAGTTATTAGCGGTGAGCAAAATAAAGATGATGAGGCTATTAAGAATTATAAAAAAGCCATAGAATTAGATCCAAATTATTTTGACGCTTATATAAATATGGCAAATGTTTATCGCAAAGCAGAGAGTGGCATTATTGACGATATGAATAAGAGTTTGAGTGATTTTGATAGATACGACAAACTTAAAGCCAAACTTTCTGATTTGTACAAAAAGGTTTTACCATTATATGAAAAGGCTTATGAAATTAAAAAAGATGATATTTCTGTCGTACAAACTTTGATGGGTATTTACGAAAATTTAGAAATGGACTCAAAATACAAGGCTTTAAAATCTGTATATGATAATTTAAAAAATAATTAAATTCACCCTAATACAAGTAAAAAGCCTTAGTCGTAATATGACTAAGGCTTTTTTTATTTAGATAATTTTTTTAATGACCCGTAGTTTATGTGTATGTCGTTTGGTATCGACATTGTAAATACCGCTTTGATCTAACTTGTCAATCCGCACTTTGCCATGTGCGTGAATTATATGATGGTTGGCCAAGATAATACCTACATGAATAATATTTCCTTCGTCATTATCGAAAAAGGCTAAATCGCCCGGCTCACATTCCTCAATAAAACTCAGTGTTTCTCCTTGAGTGGCTTGTTGTGAGGCATCGCGTAATAAAGAATACCCACTCAGTTTATAGACCATTTGAGTAAAGCCCGAACAATCTAATCCAAAAGGGGTTCTACCTCCCCATAAATAGGGGGCATTTAAATACAAATAAGCATTGTTAAGCAGTGCTTCTTTTTTTTGTTTTCCCTTTAACACGCTTCCTTCGTAAAGATATGACGTTGCATTTAATATGAAATGGGGTGATTTAAAAAAAGGAAGAACGGCGCCTAGAGATAAGGTTAATAAATCGGTATCATTAAAGCTCACAAAATTTACCATGTCAGCTACTAAAACTTGTTCTTCTTTTTGTAGTGCATCAAATGTTTCTTTTGAAATGGCTATCTGTTGTTTGGCATCAATCCACCCTTTATAACCGTCAAAGGCGAGTGTAATATGTAACCAGTTGTTTTTTGTGTCTATTATTTCAAAACTTTCGCCAAAAAGTACTTGTGAAACCATTTCGGCAACGTCATCTGGAGTGGCTCTTAAAGCAATACTGTTTAAATTACAAATTCCGTATGACATTTGTGAAGTTAGATATTTTCTATTAGTATCGCACTGGCACCACCACCACCATTGCAAATAGCCGCCGCACCAATTTTACCCTTATTTTGCTTTAGAACATTTATTAAAGTTACGACAATTCTAGAGCCCGAACAACCTAAAGGATGCCCTAGGGCCACTGCACCACCATTAACATTCACCTTATTGGGGTCAATATTTAATATTTTGGTATTGGCTAACCCAACAACAGCAAAAGCTTCGTTAAATTCAAAATAATCTACATCTTCGATATTTAGTTGTGCCTTATCTAAAACTTTAGGAATGGCCTTGGCTGGAGCTGTTGTAAACCACTCAGGCGCTTGAGAAGCATCGGCGTAGCTAACAATGTTAGCCAGTGGTTTTAAGTCTAATTCATTGGCTTTTTCATCACTCATTAAAATTAGGGCAGACGCACCGTCATTTAATGTAGAAGCATTAGCAGCCGTAACCGTGCCCTCTTTGCTAAAAGCGGGTCTTAACAGTGGTATTTTTTCAAAATTAACATTACTAAACTCCTCATCAATGGCTACCACTTTAGGTTCACCTTTACGTTGTGGCACTTCTACAGGCACTATTTCAGCATCAAAATTTCCATCAGCCCAAGCTTTAGCCGCTGATTTATATGAATTTATAGCAAAATTATCTTGATCTTCGCGTGTAAAATTATAAGTTGTCGCACACAAATCGCCACAGGTTCCCATATGTTTACCATCATAAACATTTACCAATCCATCTTTAAGCATACCGTCAATAAGTTTGATATCTCCCAATTTTTGACCTTTTCTGGCATTGAGATAATGAGGTATTTGGCTCATATTTTCCATACCACCGGCCACTACAATATCGGCATCACCACATTTAATAGACTGTGCGGCAAACATGATTGCTTTCATTCCCGAAGCGCAAACTTTGTTTACCGTTGTACAAGGAACCGTATCTGGAATACCGGCGTACATGGCCGCTTGTTTGGCAGGTGCTTGCCCCGAATTGGCTTGAACTACATGACCCATAAAAACTTCGTCAATAAGTGAAGGAGAAAGGTTTATATTGTTTAAGGCGCCTTTTATGGCTGTAGCGCCTAACTTGGTAGCCGAGACACTTGACAGGCTACCTAAAAAACTTCCCATAGGCGTTCTTACGGCCGCTACTATTACTACTTTTTTACTCATTATGCCTACTTTTAAATAGAAAAAAATTACTTCTGCGAAAATACACAAATTAAAGGAAATGCCATCGTTGATGTTTTTAAAAAATGCTATAAAATAACCATGACATTAAATTCTTATAAATTGCCTAATAATATAATTTGAAAATTGTATTTTTGGTTTTTATTGTAATCTAAGGGCGTGAAAAATATTATCAACAAAATTTATCAAAACCATTCACTGGTTTATAAAGTAAGCCTCTTAATATTAACCACAGTTTCTATAATTTATTTACTCCCAAAAGGAGGGCAATTTAAATATGAGTTTAGAAAAGGAAAACCCTGGCAGTACGAAAATTATTATGCCCCTTTTAATTTTGCCATCAGGAAATCTGACGAAGAGGTAAAAGCTGAAAAAGAACGCATTAAAAATAATTTAAAACCTTTTTTTAGAAATGACACTGAAGTCATTAAAAGTGTAAACACTCAGTATGATATAGAAATTAACAAATTTTTGAGTGATTCAATTTTTGTTGATACCGATAAAGATTCTTTGATAAATTTTGGGAGAACTCTATTAAAAAATATTTATGACAGAGGGTATTTAGACAATTTTAACAGTGCTATTCAACCGGACAAACAGATTACAATTATCACGAACAACACAGCTAAAGATGTGTTTTATAATAGTTTAATTGTTAGTCAAAATATACAAAAAGTACTAAAATCTTATATTTCTGGAAGCCCTTTTTCAGACTATGAAAATCAGTTGATTTCTTTGTTTTTCGACATACTAAAGCCCAATATTTTTTACGATAAAGATTTAACCGACAAAGCCTTAACCGACGCTTATAAAAGCATATCCTACACAAAAGGTTTTGTAGCCGAAAAAGAACGCATTATCTCTAAAGGTGATGTTGTTGAAGGTAAAAGTTTAGAAATTTTAAAATCTCTTAAAAAAGAATACGAATCGCAGTTGTGGAGTCAATCTAATTACAATTGGATAGTTTTCGGTTACACTATTTTAGTGGCTTTGGCTATGCTGATGTTGTTACTTTTTATCCGAAAATACCGCCCTGAAATTTACGAGAACAATGTAAAGGTCAGCTTTATATACTTTAATGTATTGCTCATGGTTTTACTGACGACATTGATTATAAAGTTTCAGTCAAACTATGTGTATATAGTACCTTTAGTTATATTACCTTTGGTTTTAAAAGCCTTTTTCGATGCCCGTTTGGGGCTGTTTGCCCATGTTTTAACAGTACTGTTATTAGGTTTTATTGTGCCCAATAGTTTTGAGTTTTTATTCCTTCAAATCATTGCGGGAATTGTAACTATTTTAACTGTATCTGAACTTTATAAACGTGCTAATTTATTTATAAGCGTTAGTCAGATAACAATCGTTTACTTTATCGCTTACTTTGCCTTTTCTGTTATAAAAGAAGGTAATGCCGGTAATTTAGAGCTTTTAAAGTTTGAATTATTTGCCGCTAATGGTGTGCTCACTTTATTTGTGTTACCACTGATTTTTTTCTATGAAAAAGTTTTTGGTTTGGTCTCTGACGAAACCCTTCGCGAGTTGGCCGATTCTAACTCAAAACTCTTGCGTGAGTTGGCCGAAAAGGCGCCCGGAACTTTTCAACACTCTATGCAAGTAGCCAACTTGGCTGAGGCTTCGGCGACCGAAATAAATGCCAATGCTATGTTGGTGCGTACGGGGGCACTATATCACGATATAGGCAAGATGTTTAATCCTATGTATTTTACAGAAAATCAGACCACTAGTGTTAATCCGCATTTCGATTTGTCACCAAAAGACAGTGCTAAAATTATTATAGATCACGTTATAAAAGGTATAGAATTGGCCAAAAAAAATAATCTCCCCGATCGTATAATAGATTTTATCCGTACACATCACGGCACAACCTTGACGTATTATTTTTACAAATTAGAAGAAGAACGTAACATAGGCGATTTAAAGGAAGAAGATTTTCGCTATCCGGGGCCTATTCCTTTTTCTAAAGAAACGGCCATTTTAATGATGTGTGATGCTTGTGAAGCCGCTTCAAAAAGTTTAAAAGAGCCTACAGGTCAGTCTATAGATAATTTGGTAGAGAAGATTATTAACGGTCAGATGGCACAAGGCCAATTTATGAATGCCAATATTACCTTTAAAGAAATAGAATCTATCAAAAAAGTAATTAAAAAGAAGCTGAAAAACATCTACCATTTACGAATCGCGTATCCCGAATAATAATTCGTAAAAAGGTTGCTAATTTGGCTTGCAAATAATACATTTGCACTCGCAAAATTTAAGTTCTTTTAAAATTAAACAACAGGAGAGGTGCCAGAGTGGTAATGGAGCAGATTGCTAATCTGTCGACGGGAAACTGTCGCCAGGGTTCGAATCCCTGTCTCTCCGCAAAATCAACCAAATGTGTGAAGTTTTAGGTTAAATTTTTAACTGTTAAAGCTTCAAATTCGGGGTGTAGCGTAGCCCGGTCATCGCGCCTGCTTTGGGAGCAGGAGGTCGCAGGTTCGAATCCTGCCACCCCGACACACAGGAGGTCGTCACGCTTGAGGCGTGACCACCCCGACACACAGGAGGTCGTCACGCTTGAGGCGTGACCACCCCGACACACAGGAGGTCGTCACGCTTGAGGCGTGACCACCCCGACATACAGGAGGTCGTCACGCTTAGAGGCGTGACCACCTCGTAAAAAAAGAAGTCACAGGTTCATCTCAATATATCGAGGCTGCCAAAAAAAAGGAGGAAACTACCTTAAGTGTTTCAAGAAAAGGTCGCGTACCTGCCTACCGCAGGCAGGGCTCAGCTGGATAGAGCATCCCGCTACAAGCGGGACGGTCACAGGTTCCCCCGAAGCATCGGGGCTGTCGCGAAAAAACAAGGTTAGAAATCACCTTAAGTATTTCAAAACATCCGGTCGCGTAGCTCAGCTGGATAGAGCATCTGCCTTCTAAGCAGACGGTCACAGGTTCGAATCCTGTCGCGATCACTTTTAAACATTCGTTTAAATCCAAATCCCTG
>CAZMBM010000103.1:0-7968 GCA_964564475.1 uncultured Flavobacteriaceae bacterium
ATTTTTATGCAAGCCGTGGCAACAGCTATAAAAGATTTTCCTATGATTAATATTTCTGTGGATGGTGATAAAATTATCAAACATAAAAACATCAATTTGGGCATGGCCACAGCTTTGGCCGATGGCAATCTAATTGTGCCTGTTATAAAAAATGCCGATCAACTCAATTTGGTAGGCATGACCAAAGCGGTTAACAGTTTGGCGCTAAAAGCCCGTACCAATAAATTGAGTCCCGATGATATTCAAGGCGGTACTTATACCGTTACCAATGTGGGTAGCTTTGGCAGTGTATTTGGCACACCCATTATCAACCAGCCACAAGTAGGTATTTTGGCTTTGGGCGCTATCAGAAAAATGCCGGCTGTTGTAGAAACCTCAGAAGGCGATTTTATAGGGATTCGTCATAAAATGTTTTTATCGCACTCTTACGATCACCGTGTGGTAAACGGCGCCCTTGGCGGAATGTTTATAAAACGTGTCTCAGAAATCTTGGAAGGATTTGATGTTAATCAGGCGTTTTAAAACGTACTGTCATTGCGACCCCGATAGCTATCGGGGGTGGCAATCTCCAACTAAATAGTCACAATCCCTCAAGAGATGACCACGCTGCGCTCGTCAAGACGTCTTTGCGAAGGAGGTTGCAAACCGACTGCGGCAATCTCTAAGTAAATTGTGACAAGCATCAAGAGATAACCTCACCCCTGCAAGCAGGGCTTCGTTAAGGCCTCATTACGAGTTTCAATAGCTATTGGAGTGTGGTTTATAGAGCAGTCATAAAATAAATTTATCTTTGTATGCTTGTTTACCACCCGAGTGGGAGTAACCGTAAACTTTTTAAACCAGATTATGAAGCATGTAAATATTATTTTAGGACTCGTTCTGTCACTAATATTTTTTGGATGTACTGAGCAAAAAACCAAAGGATTTTTAGTAAAGGGTAAAATTAAAGGCCCCTATAAAGGGTATGTCTATTTAAAATACAATGACAATGTTGACAGCGTTATTGTTAAAAACAACCAATTTAATTTTAAAGGCTCGGTATTAGAACCTACTACAGCTTCTTTTTATCCGGAGTCGCCCTCTTCTAACAAGATGATGGGAGTCGCTTCTTTTATGTTGGAAAATAGCAATATATTGGCCATTCTAAAATATTCTGAAGGGGATTTTAGAGGAGCTAAAACCAAATTTTTGAGTATAGACAGTATTGCAGGTTCCAAAAGTCATAATTTAAAATATGGTTTTGATACTTTGATGAGAAATACTTTTGATAAAGAGAAAAATGACAGTGTTAAAGAAGTTATTCTTTTTAAAAACCTACACAAATTCATCGCTAAAAACCCCCAATCTTTTATGAGTGCTGATTATCTCTCATCTTATGTCCAATTTTATGATTATCTCAGTAGTACGCAAATAGAAGAACTCGTAACTTTATTAGACACAAGTTATCAAGATAAAAGTGATTTGCAATCTATTGAAGGAGCCGTGAAAAGGAGAGAGGTATTAAAAAAGGGAAGTATCCCTTCAAAAATTGTTTTGCCGACACAAAAGGGCATTTTATTCGACAGCCGTTCATTTAAAAATAAATTTGTATTGGTCGAATTTTGGGCTTCGTGGTGTATTACTTGCCGTCAATTCAATCCGCAGCTTGTAGAAATTTACAATACTTATAAAAACAAAGATTTTGAAATTTTAGGCGTTTCTATAGATAATGATATTAAAAAATGGCAGGCAGCAGTTAAAAAAGACAAATTAGAATGGACGCAGGTAATAGATACTTTAAACAAGGTAAGCGAAACATTTTATTTAACAGGAGTTCCGTACAATTTTTTATTGGACAAAAAGGGTAAAATCATTGCCCGAAATGTCAAACCTTATAAATTAAAACCATTACTTGCTAAATTAACAGATTAAATCTTAGGTCGAACTCAGGTTATTAATATAATACTAAAATTATTCAGGGCTTCACTTTAAGTGAAGCCTTGAATTTATAAATTTAAAAACCTATTCTTTTACCGGAATCTCCTTTAAAATCTCTTGTAAAAAATGCCAAAATTTTTGGGTAGAACTGATACTGACACGTTCGTCGGGTGAATGCGCTCCTTGAATAGTTGGGCCAAAAGATATCATATCCATTTCTGGATAATTTGTACCTAAAATACCACATTCGAGGCCCGCATGGCAGGCCACAACTGAGGGTTTTTTGTTAAAGTTCTTCTCGTATAAAGCTGTTAAAACTTTTAAAATAGGCGAATCGGGATTGGGTCGCCACCCGGGATAAGATCCAGCAAAGGAGACATCGAAATCACCCAATTTAAAAGTCGCTTTGAGCGTGTTAGCCAAGTCGTACTTGGTAGATTCTACCGAAGAGCGGGTGAGGCACTCTATTTTGATGTGCCCTTTACCTGCCACAACTTTAGCCACGTTGTTTGACGTTTCAACCAGATCGACTACATCTAAACTCATTTTATACACACCGTTATGGATGGCATATAAGGTATTTATAAAGTTTATTTGGTCGGCTGTAGCCATAACAATATTGGGCACACCAATATTTTCAAGTGAAATGTTAAGATTGGGGTCAATTTTATAATATTCGTGTTTAAAAATAGAGATTTGTATTTCTAAAGCGGTTTTAAAAGCATCTACTTTATCGCTTGGTATAGCAACTGTTGCCTGCCCTTCTCTGGGAATGGCATTGCGCAAACTACCGCCGTTAAAAGTAGCCAATTGCATGTTAAATTCTTGTAAGTTATAAAGCAAACGTCCTAATAATTTATTGGCATTCCCCAAACCTTTGTGAATGTCCATGCCCGAATGCCCGCCGTTTAAACCGTTAAGGGTTATCTTAAAGGCTACACTGCCGGTATTGGGTTCAACTTCACTGTATGATTTTGTAGCGGTTACATCAATACCACCGGCACAACCAATATCTATTTCGTCATCTTCTTCGGTATCCAAGTTTAACAATATTTCGCCGTTAAGATAGCCGGCTTGCAAGCCTTTGGCACCTGTCATACCTGTTTCTTCGTCAATGGTAAACAAGGCTTCTATGTTGGGGTGTACGATGTCTTTAGACTCTAAAATACTCATGATAGCGGCTACACCCAGTCCGTTATCGGCACCAAGCGTAGTGCCTTCGGCGGTTACCCAATCACCATCGACATACATTTTTATGCCCTGTGTTTCGAAATCAAAATTGGTATCGTTATTTTTTTGGCAGACCATATCGAGATGCGATTGCAATACTACCGTTTTGCGGTTTTCCATACCTGCTGTTGCCGGTTTTTTAATTATGACATTTCCAATGGGGTCAACGATGGTTTCTAGACCTAAATTTTTACCAAAAGCCACCATAAAAGTGCGGACTTTCTCTTCTTTTTTAGAAGGGCGTGGTACGGCATTTAAAGCGGTAAAATTTTTCCAAATAGCTTTGGGCTCTAAAGATAATATTTCTTGGTTCATTGTTTTTGTGTTTTTAGGCGTCAAAAGATTGCATACTCACCAATTTAAAGTATTCGCCTTTTTTGGCCAGTAAATCGTCATGTTTTCCTTGTTCAACAATTTCGCCTTTGCGCATGACGACAATTAAATCGGCTTTCTGAATAGTCGATAGGCGGTGGGCTATAACTATCGAAGTGCGGTTTTCCATCATTTTTTCCAAAGCCTTTTGCACCAGTTGTTCCGATTCTGTATCCAGTGCCGATGTGGCTTCATCCAGAATCATAATAGGCGGGTTTTTTAACACGGCACGGGCAATAGATAGGCGTTGTTTTTGGCCACCCGAAAGGGTATTGCCGCCATCACCAATATTGGTCTCGTATTGTAGGGGCAAGTCAACAATAAATTCGTGGGCATTGGCTATTTTGGCTGCATTTTCAATAGCTTCTTGAGAGGTCTCTTCTACACCCAAAGCAATGTTGTTAGAAACTGTATCGTTAAATAAAATAGAATCTTGCGTTACAACACCCATTAATTCTCTTAAAGATTTTATATCGAGCTCTCTAATATCTATACCGTCTATGCAGATAGACCCTTTATTAACATCGTAAAAACGGGTTACAAGATTGGCAATGGTAGATTTGCCACTGCCCGATTGCCCCACAAGAGCGATGGTTTGTCCTTTGGGGACATTTAGTGTTAAATTTTTTAGAACGGCTTCTTTTTTATATTTAAAGCAGACGTTTTTAAGTTCTATAGCTTCCTTAAAATCAGTTTTTACAAGGGCATTTGGTGCATCTTTAATACTGTTTTCCATGTCGAGAATTTCTATAATTCTGTCGGCAGAAGCCATCCCCTTACGGATGCTGTAAAAGGCGGCTGTAATGACTTTAACAGGACCCAAAACTAAGTAAAACAGTAAGATAAATGTTAAAAACTCTTCGGGTTTTAAATTACTTTGGTTGCTCAACACCAAACGGCCGCCAAACCATAAGATACTTATTATGGTGGTAGCACCCAGAAATTCGCTCATAGGCGAACCCAATGTCTGGCGGTGTAAAACTTGGTTCATCAATTTGTAAAAATTATAGGTGGAAGCCTTAAATTTTTTGCTGATACGCCCTTCGGCGTTAAAGGCTTTTATCACCCGTAATCCTGTTAAGGTTTCTTCTATAAATGACAGAAAAGTACCTGTTTCTTGCTGTGCCTTTAACGATGATGCTTTGAGGCGTTTGCTAAGACTTGAAATGATAAAGCCCGAAATGGGCAGCAAAACCAAAACAAATAAGGTAAGTTTATAACTGATAGTTAACATAGCGCCAAGTGTTATGACGATGGTTAAAGGGTCTCTAAAAATGGCTTCGAGCGATGTTAAAAAAGACATTTCTACTTCTTTAACATCATTTGACATACGCGAAATGATGTCGCCTTTTCTTTTTTCGGAGAAATAAGAAATGGGTAAGGCCAGAATTTTGTCATAAAGATCGTTTCTGATGTCTTTTATGACGCCATTTCTTAAAATAGCTAAGAAAAAAGAGGCTAAGTATTTTGATAAATCTTTTAGGAAAAAGAGCGAAATAGAAATCATACAAACAATAAACAAGGCCTGAATAGCACCATCTTGACTTATGGTTTGTGAGATGAAATAATAAAATTTATCTTTTAAAAAATGCCCTAATGTTCTAATACCACCGTAAACGGGTTTTGCCGTAACAATGTTTTCTTGTTTAAACAAAATGTTTAAAACCGGAATAAAAGCTACGATAGTCAGTACATTAAAAATGGCATAAAACACGTTAAATAAGATATTTAACCACGCATAATTGTAGTAAGGTTTGGTATATGACAGTATTTTTTTAAAGGGACTCATTAAGTGTTTTGTAGATTCATATCTTTTATGATGCGTTGTATTTTAGCATCTAATTCAGCTTCGACTTTTACAGTATTTTCTATAGTATCTAATGCTTTATGCACGCTAAAATAGAACTTTATTTTGGGTTCTGTACCACTGGGGCGGGCGGCAATGGTACTGCCGTCTGCTGTGTGATATATTAAGACATTTGATTTAGGAATGGTTATAGCTGTTTTATTTCCTGTTATTTGGTTAACACAAATACCCGATTGGTAGTCGTATAATTCTGTTACAGGAGAGCCGTCAATTATTTTAAGCGGATGTTCGCGGAGGTCTTTCATCATTTTTTCAATAATTTCGGCACCGTCTATTCCTTTTTTAACGATGGCGATAAGGTGTTCTTTATAAAAACCGTGTTCTGTGTAAATTTTAAGCAATTCCTTGTAAAGTGAAGAGCCGTTAGCTTTGGCTTCTGCCGCTATTTGACAAGCCAACAAGGCTGCAGAAACAGCGTCTTTATCGCGTACAAAATCGCCTACCATAAAACCGAAACTCTCTTCGCCGCCACCTATAAAATCCATCGAATCGAAATCACGAATCATTTTGGCTATCCATTTAAAACCGGTAAGTCCCACTTTGGTTTCAACACCAAAGCTATCGGCAACGCGATCTACCAAACCGGTAGAAACTATGGTAGAGCCTACAAACTGATTGCCATTTAACTTACCTTGTTTTTGCCATTGCTTGAGCAAATAATGTACCATTAAAACCATGGTCTGATTGCCATTGAGGAGTTTTATATTTCCTTCTAAATCAGGTGTAGCAATACCCAAACGATCGGAGTCGGGGTCGGTGCCAAAAACAATATCAGCTCCTACTTTTGTCCCCAAATCAATGGCCATTTTTAGGGCAGCGGGTTCTTCGGGGTTGGGCGAGGTCACTGTTGGGAAATCACCATCGGGTTCGGCTTGTTCTTGTACAATATTGACCTTTGTAAAACCGGCTTGTGCCAATGCCTCGGGAATTAATTTAATGGAGGTACCGTGTAATGAGGTGTAAACAATATTTAAATTATCAAAACCAACTTTGTTAAAAATACTTTGGGCGAGGCTTTCTTTTAAAAAGGTCTCATCTAGTGCTGTACCCACTTTTTCTATTAAATTGGCTTTAGCCTTAAAATTAATAGCTTCAAAAGCCACTTTATTGACTTCGGCAATAATTTCGTTGTCCTCGGGAGGCACAATTTGCCCGCCGTCGTTCCAATACACTTTATAACCGTTGTATTCGGGCGGATTGTGACTGGCTGTAAGTACGATACCGGCATCGCAGTTGTAATAGCGTACCGCATACGACAATTCGGGTGTGGGGCGCATCTCTCCAAAAAGATATACCTTGATGCCGTTGGCTGATAAAACATCGGCGACCAATTGGGCAAAAGTATCTGAATTGTGACGACAATCGTAATTGATAGCCACGCTAAGCTCTTTATTAGGAAAACGTTGTTTTATATAATTAGACAAACCTTGGGTGGCACGTCCTAAAGTGTATTTGTTTATACGGTTGGTGCCCACGCCCATAATACCACGCATACCGCCGGTACCAAAGGCCAGATTTTTGTAAAAACTTTCTATTAGATTTTCGTCGTTGGCGTCGATAAGTTGTTTGACTTTGTTTTGTGTATCGACGTCAAAAGGAGTGCTAAGCCATGCTTGGGCTGCTTTTATAGCGTTTTCAATCATTTAAATCAATCATTTTCAAGTCCTGCAAATTTACGGATATTCCTCAAATCACGTCCTTTATTTGATACCTATTTTCGCGTTGTTTACTGCGTAAAATAAGTTCGCCTATAAATCCGGCAAGGAATAATTGT
Organism: uncultured Flavobacteriaceae bacterium; assembly: GCA_964564475.1. Lineage (GTDB taxonomy): Bacteria > Bacteroidota > Bacteroidia > Flavobacteriales > Flavobacteriaceae > CG1-02-35-72. The sequence goes on from CAZMBM010000103.1 coordinate 7,161, forward strand.
GTGCCGATAATCATAGTGGTTAAGGCGATGTAAAACCACGGATTATCGGTTACCAAAATGGTTTTAAAACCGTTATAGAGTTTGTAGAGTTTTAACGTTCCGATATAGCCGGCAGCCAAAAAACCGATTAAAAACATAAAAGTGCCCAACAAGCCGAAAAGGTGCATAGGGCGTTTGCCGAATTTGGTTAAAAACCAAATGCTTAATAAATCGAGAAATCCGTTTGTAAATCTGCTCATACCAAATTTTGTTTCACCGTATTTACGGGCTTGGTGTTGTACAACTGTTTCTGTTATGCGGTTAAAACCTTGGTGTTTGGCCAAAACGGGAATATAACGGTGCATTTCACCATAAACATCGATACTTTTTACCACCTCCAGTTTGTAGGCTTTAAGACCGCAATTAAAATCGTGTAGGCTTAAACCCGATGTTTTCCGGGCGGCCCAATTAAATAATTTTGAAGGCACATTCTTTCTTAATTTAGAATCGTAGCGCTTTTTTTTCCATCCCGATACCAAATGATAGTTTTCTTGGGTAATGAGACGGTATAATTCGGGGATTTCTTCGGGACTGTCTTGTAAATCGGCATCCATGGTAATGATCACGTCGCCTTGAGCTTTTTTAAATCCGGCATGAAGTGCTTGCGATTTCCCGAAATTTTGTTGAAACTGAATCCCTTTGACGCAGGGGTTGGCTTTAGAAAGTGAGGTGATAATGTCCCAAGAATTATCGGTACTGCCGTCGTCTATAAACAGTATTTCATAAGAAAAACGATTGGATTGCATAACTTGTGCAATCCAATCGTGTA
>CAZMBM010000104.1:0-7761 GCA_964564475.1 uncultured Flavobacteriaceae bacterium
AGTAGAAGCCCGAAAAATATACCGCCAACTCAAACCCGATTTAATAAACTAAGCTGTGTACATATATAATGTTACTATAAATATAGACGCATCAGTGCACGACGATTGGCTTAAATGGATGCAAACTGAACACATACCCGCTATGTTGGCCACTAAAAAATTTACAGCAGCCAAATTAACACGTGTCTTAGTTGAAGAACAAATGGGCGGCCTTACCTATTCGGTACAATACACAACCAAAGACAAAGCAACCTTACAAAAATATTACGACGAAGATGCCGCACGATTAAGAAGTCAAAGTAAAGCCTTTGAAGGTAAATTTGTGGCTTTTAGAACCGAGTTGGAAGTTATTTCTGAGTTTTAAAATTCACATAACAATATCGTTTTAACTAAAACCCCAAAAACAGCCACTTTCTCACTTTTAAAAAGACAAATCTGCATTTTAAAAAACACCTTTTGTTTTTAGCTTTTTTTTATTTTTATAACTAACTGAGCTTGTTTGTTTTTCAATATATTACCCCCCCATTATACTTTTTTAACCCTTTAACTTGGACATTAAAATTACCTATTTCCGCTATTTCTTTATATGAATTTTTTATATATATTGGTCGCATTAAATTAACACCCTGAAAACGAGTGTTTAAAAGACGGAGAAAAATCCCTCCGGTTAAAAGTTAAAAAATAAATATTACAACATGTCTAATTTAAAACCCTTTTTGCCTATGAAATAAACAAAAAAATAACCGGAGGAAAGTGAGACAAAGATAGCACTTACCTACCAAACTTACAAAATAGCAACTTATGGCTTTTGCTGTAAAACAACAGCTATTGTTCAAACCTTTAAGAAGTCTCCGCTAACTAACTTAGAAAATGAAATTAATAGTTAGCAAAAATAAAAGCCAAAATGGCTTAATCTTTAACTTAAAATTTAAAAAATTATGTTAAATAAAATAAAAATTTATAAAACAACTAGTATATTCTTTTTGAGTATATTACATTTGAAAACAGTAGTCTAAAAGTAATTCTAGATGCCCCAATTTTAAATTCAACAAAGTGTACAAATATTTAATTTTATTTTATTCTTTAATGTTACTAGTGAGCCATAAGTCATATAGTCAAAAGAATAATTGTAACTTAACAAAGAATTTAAATAATGTCATTAAAGTAAATAAAGATGATATTTTATGTCTTGCTAAGAATACAAACAAGAATAAAACACTTATTTACACTTTCGGAATTTGGTGCTCTCCTTGTGTTTTACACCTTCCTAACGCCATAAAACTTGCCGAAGATTATAATTTAGATTTGTATGTGTTATTGATAGACAAAGAAAATGACACTAAAACCATAAAAATAACTGTCAATTATCTAAAGAAAATAAAAAAGGACATCAATATTGCCATCTTAAAAGATGAAACAGAAAAAGGAAGAAATAAAAAATATAAACGTTTTTTAAAAAGAATTACACCAAGCCAGTTTGAAAACATCAATGGTATGTCTAAGTACATACTGATAAATAAAAAGGGCATTGTAATTATGGTCACTACTTGGAAAGACAGTAAAAATAATGACGACTGGAGAGATGATTCAAAAATGATTTCGAAAAAAATAATCCCATTACTTAAAACATAAGTGTGGTAAAAAATGTAACCAAAGAACTAGTATTAACATGGTAAACAAAACCCATTATTTAAAAACAGTTATGAGCCTATTGCTCATAGCTGTTTTTTACAGCAATAATATAAAGGCACAAAATGCCGAAAAATTATTCAATAATTACCACAAATGGGGGGTTACCGGACAGTACAACATATTTCCTGCCGCAGACATTACACCCACAAATAATGCCAATCTTGATTACAAAATTTTAAAGGATAAACTATTTTCATTTGGATTTACTTATAATTTTTACCAAAAAAAACGTTGGAATTTTAAAGCCCGTTTACAATTGCAATGGTTTGGCAATACCGAAGATTTATTTATTTCAAAAGAAGAAACCGTTTTACCTATTAATCTTAGCCTTAACACCCGTTCAACTCGTGATTTAATTTTGTACTTTCCAATAACAACAGAATATGTGTTTTTTAAAAAAGGCAATATCAATATTGCTTTAGGCGGTGGTTTAGCCCTTTCATATTATGGATTTTCAGATTTGGTGATTTCTAAATTGGGAGTTGATGATATCCCTATCTTTATTTCTAATTATATTAACAGTACCAACCCTTTTTATACCAGTGGGCATATAGAAGCCAGTGTTTATTTTAAACGAAAAAAAATCATGTTTCAAACCAGTATAATTTATAATAAGAGTTTTAAGTCGTACAGAACAGGTAAATATGAATTTAAAAATTTAGATGCCTCTCCTGTTACGAGAGGTTATATAGACCAATCAGGTGATTATATTGGCGTATCACTAACAGTCTATTTTAAGAAGAAAAATAAAAGCTAATTTCTTGTTAAGATTATAAATACGGCTTGTTTAAATACAATTAATGGTTAATTTTAAACTCTAATTATCATTTTTTGAAAACTATAAAAAATATAATAACGGTTATTTCACTACTTTTTTTTGTGTCAACCTATAGTCAGACAGACACGCTTTCTGTTGAAAAAGAAAAAAAATCAACCCTTAGATTTATCGGCGGCTTTAATACAAATCGCATAATTATTAACACCAAACTTTCAGATAAATGGTCTTTTCAAAATGAATTAATCTTCACCAAAATAGAGGAGAATAGGTTTGTAGAAATACCTTTATTACTAAACTACAACATCACAAATAGATGGCGTATATTTCTTGGGCCAAAGCTAGATTACAGCCTTAAAAATAAATATGGTTTTGCCAACGACACCGCACCTACTTTTGGTGTTTCTGCAGAATTTGGATCGCGTTATGATTTTAAAAATAATTTTTTTGGTGAAATAAAATTTGACCATAGTTTTACAAAAAATATGAATACTTCTGCCTTAGGTTTTAAAAATGTTGCCAAAGGGGAAGTTGTTAAATTGAGGTTAGGCCGTAGTTTTTAAAAATAACCCTTAAATTTGAGCCAAATGAAAATTTTATTGTTTTCTATATTTCTAAGTTATTTAAGTTACGGACAAAATAAAATCGTAAACACACCTTTTTTAGAACGGAGTAAAGTGCATCAAATTTATTATTCAGAAAATTTCCAACCCAATACCTATGTGTTTAAATATAACAGCTTGGTTACACGGATAAATAAAAATTTTAACACCCTTAACAAAAAAACAGATTTCTACAAGACCTATTTTAAAGCAAACAATACTACAAAAGAAAAACAAGTAGTATTTAAGGCGTTTTCACCCCAATTTAATAGTACTGATTTTTCTATTCCTCTTGAATACAAATACAAAAATGGCAGTATTTGTTTTTACCTGTTAAAAGGTTGTGAAAATTAAGATAAAACAAAGCCGCTTTTATCCCCAAAAACTTTCCGTAAATTAGCCACAATTATTTGCTATGACAGGCTATACAAAAAAAAAAATATTAAATTTTGAATGTAATTATTGATAGGATAAAAAACTTAATAGAGTCTGTTACCACTTATCAAGTTGTAGCTTTTATAACTTTATTTTATGTTTTTTATCCTACCAATAATTCTAGTTTAGATGCTTATGCTTATACAGGGGATATTAAGTACGCTAAAAATTTATTTTTACCTCATCACCTAATCTATAACTATTTTTTATACAGCTTGTTAAAACCTTTTAGTTTATTTCTCAATAATGTAAATGTCCTTTTATTTACCAAATATATAAATGCTTTTTTTCAAGCATTAAACCTTATCATTTTTTGCAAAATACTAACTAAACTTTCAATACCTAAAAAAGAGATATTACTTTATATTATCATTATTGGATTCAGTTTTAGCCTTTGGCGGTTTGGGACAGAAAACGAAACCTATATTATACCTATTACTTTCTCATTAATTGGGAGTTTTTATTTTCTGAATTTCTTAAAAACCAGGTATCTAAAGTATATTTTATACAGTGGCTTTTTTGCAACAATAGCCTGCCTCTTTCATCAAATACATTTTTTTTGGTGGTTCGGTTTGTTAATTGGCACCACTTTTTATACAAAAAAATTAAAATATATCTTGGTTTATAGCATAACCGCTTTAATTGTACCCTTAGCTTATATTTTGGTTTTAATTTTTTATAATCATCAAGACCTTAACCTAAACAATTTAATACATTTTGTGTTTTTTGATTTCTATTCAGGTAGTGCCAAAACCGAATTTGGGTGGAATAATTTAATATTAATCATCATAAGTAGTATTAGAACTTTTTTTCAAATACACACAAACATTTACTTTCTAATCAAAAAGAATTTTATTTTTGTTATACCTATTTTATTTATTTCCTTTTTTATCTTTAAGATTATTAAAATTGTTTCAAGAAGAGGACTTCTTCAAAAACGAAACCTTAGTGAAAATTATTTTATAAATACCCATCTTGTAATTTTAGCACTTCAATTTTTATTTGCCTTTTATGCGGTTGGGAATGTTGAATTTATAATTATGATTCCTTTTCTAATTTTCTTGAGTTTATTTGTAAAATACAAAATTTATAAAACAGTTCTTATCTACTTAGGGCTCAATCTTTTTATATGGAATTTTAGTTACGGTATTTTCCCAAACTATTATTATAAATACTATAATGACACCGTTTTAGTTAATTTTATCATCAATCATCCTAATGACAAATTCCTAGTTAAAAACGATGTGGTTATAAATCAATTTTACTATAAAACAGGAATCGACAACTATCATAATATCATCTTATTAAGCAAATTAAAATCTCAAGATGAACTCAACAATTTAGTGACTAATGGTATTTATACAGACGTAATCAACAAGCCTAACGTATTTAATAGAGCGTCAATTACCTCAAAAAACAATTCCAATATCGACCTCAGAAAGTTTAATAAAAAACTTATTAAATCTTATAAAGGTTTATACGGAATATCAAAAATTTACCGGTTAAGCAATCCCTAAAGTTATTTTATAATCCGAGTTTTTGTAATTACTTTGTGTAAATTCGCATCCATATCATTAATTTATGACAGTCCGCGCTAAAAAACATCTGGGTCAACATTTTTTAACCGATAAAAAAGTCGCTCAAAAAATTGCCGATACCCTCACTCTAAACGGCTATGAAACGGTTTTAGAAATTGGCCCCGGAATGGGCGTTTTAACCCAGTTTTTACTTACAAAAAAAGCAGATACTTTTGTTATTGAAATCGATAGTGAATCGGTGGCTTATCTAAAAACACATTTTTTAAACTTAGTCCATAACATTATAGAAGCCGACTTTTTAAAATTCGATTTAAGTACCTATTTTAAACAAAAACAAGTGGCCATTATTGGTAATTTCCCTTATAATATTTCAACACAAATCGTTTTTAAAACCTTAGAAAACAGGCAATACATCCCAGAATTCTGTGGAATGTTTCAAAAAGAAGTCGCCGAGCGTATCGCGCATAAAGAAGGCTCAAAAGCTTATGGTATTTTATCGGTTTTATGTCAAGCTTTTTACGAGGTGACTTATTTATTTACCGTACCACCCACCGTTTTTAACCCACCGCCTAAAGTCAATTCGGGTGTTTTAATGATGCGCCGCAAAGAGGATTTTAAACTGCCGGTTGACGAGGCTTTATTCTTTCGCGTGGTTAAAACAGCCTTTAACCAACGTCGTAAAACCCTCCGCAACAGCTTAAAATCGTTCAATTTATCTGATAAGTTAAGAGAAGATGTTATATTTGCGCTGCGTCCTGAACAATTATCGGTCACGCAATTTATCGCATTAACAGATAAAATTCAACACGATGGCATTTGAAATCAACACCAACTTCATTAACGAGCTAAAAAATTTAATCGATGCCAACAACAGTAAGCAAGTTACCTCTCTGCTTAAAGAATTGCACTATGCCGATATTGCCGATATTGTAGATGAACTCGATTTCGAGCGTGCCATTTACATCATTAAATTACTGGGTGACGAACAAACGGCCGATATTCTTACCGAACTCGATGACGATACCCGCGAACGGGTTTTAAAAGGACTGTCATCAAAAGAAATTGCCCAAAACATTGAAGAGCTCGAAACCGATGACGCCGCCGATATTATCGGCGAACTTTCTGAAAAAAAGAAGCAAGAGGTCATCAGCCATATAGAAGACGTAGAACACGCCAAAGACATTGTCGATTTGTTGCGTTACGAAGAAGACACTGCCGGGGGCTTAATGGCCAAAGAATTTATTGAAGTTAACGAAAACTGGACCAATCTAAAATGTGTCAAAGAAATGCGTCGCCAAGCGCAGGAAATGGAAAAAGTCCACACCATTTATGTGGTGGATGACGACCATAAACTCAAAGGTATTCTCTCTTTAAAGAGTTTATTAACGACGCCTGCCAAAACACCTATTAAAGAAATTTTCGACCCCAAAGTAGTATCGGTTAGAGTTGATGAAGAGGCCGAAGAAGTGGCCCAACTCATGCAAAAATACGATTTGGTAGTCATCCCTGTCGTTGACGATTTAGGTGTCTTAGTAGGACAAATTACCATTGACGACGTCGTCGATTTTATTACCGAAGAAGCCGAAAAAGATTACCAAATGGCCGCCGGTATTTCTGAAGACATTGATACAGACGACAGCGTCATCAAAATGACGCGTGCCCGTCTGCCTTGGTTACTCATCGGTATGATTAGCGGAACCTTTGCCGCCAGTATTATCACCGATTTTCAAACCATTATGAAAACGGCACCGGCATTGATTATTTTTATCCCACTTATCAATTCATCTGCCGGAAATGTAGGGGTACAGTCTTCGGCTATTGTGGTGCAAAGTATTGCCAACAAATCTTTTAAAGGAAAATTACTCACACATATTATCAAGCAATTGCTCATTGGTCTGCTCAACGGTTTGGTAATGGCGAGTATTGTTTTCGGCTTGAGTCAACTGTTTTTCCATACCGATTTAAACATCTCAATTACCATTGCCATTGCCTTGATAACAGTTATTGTAAACGCTGCTGTAATCGGAACTATTGTACCCATTATTCTCAATAAATTTGACATAGATCCTGCCATTGCTACAGGGCCCTTTGTAACCACCAGTAACGATATTTTTGGCATTTTAATTTACTTTTTGGTAGCTAAAATGATGTTGGGGTTTTAGTCTTTCGTCTTTGCAAATCCCGATAAATATCTTGATGTGACAATCTCATGTCAAAATCCCAAAAACTAAAAAAATACTCCTAAACTAAACCTCTCCAAGAGTTTAAAACTCTTGGATAGGTGAAAACAAATCTTATTTACAAACATAAGAAGACTTTGAAAAGATTTGTATTGTCTTTCCCTTTGAGGTAGGAATTCATTTTTGTTTTTATGTAAGTCACCTATCTCATTTTAATCCTCTTTCATCCCAACTATTTTCATTAATTTTGCATCTTTCAATAAAGACAATGGACGACAATAAAAAAGCACTCAATTTTTTAGAGCAAATTATAGAAGAAGACTTGGCAAACGGGCTCAATCCTAAAAAATTGCGTTTTCGTTTTCCGCCCGAACCCAACGGCTATTTACACATAGGACATGCCGCGTCAATTTGTCTTAATTTCGGACTGGGCTTAAAATACAAAGCCCCCGTAAATCTGCGTTTTGACGATACCAATCCTGCCAAAGAAGAACAAGAATATGTAGATGCCATTAAACACGATATTAAATGGTTGGGCT
>CAZMBM010000105.1:0-7735 GCA_964564475.1 uncultured Flavobacteriaceae bacterium
AGTAGGGGGTTTAATTTTCTTGTGAGGTTGTTTTTGGGTTCTGGGCTTTATGATATATCTGAAACACTTGCAGATATGGCAATACTGGCTTCGTATTTTTTTTGCATTAAAAAGGTATAATTACTCTCGGTCAGTTTAAACTTTCTTTCAAACTTAAGTAACTCTTGTTGCTTTTTGGGCAACTTGCTGAGTTTAAAATTGTATTCGGCTTGTCGGTTTTTATTCTTTTCGAGTTTAATTCTTATCAAACTTTTTAAAGTATTTATATTCTCAAGAAATATCTTTCGGGCTGTTTTTATTTTATCTTCAACACGTTTTAAAGAGGGATGTCCCGCCGTAACATTGGCCATCCAGTAAGCCTTTTCAATAGACAACTGTGTTAATTCGTCTATGTTACTTCTTATTTTATCGTCTTCTATCTCTATTATGGCCGGTGCAGGAATATTGGCATAAGTGGTATGACTATTTATGTAAGCTTCTAAACTGTCTAAATACTCTAATCTGTTGAGAATATTAAGACGTTCATTTTCTAATTTTACCGTCTCGGAAAAAATCATATTACCTTCATCAGAAAGGTTGTAGATATTATTATTCTTTTTGTAAGAACCTAAATCATTTTCAATTGTATTTAAACTGTCGGCAGTAATTTCAAACTGTTTATCGATAAAAGCTTTTGTGTTACGTGCATAATTGGTTTTTTCACGTAACTGGTCTTTAGCCAACTCTTTTACAGAAGCGTTTAAAAAATCAACAACTTTATTTTTATTAGACCCCATCATAGAAACTTCTATAAGTGAAGTCCCTCCTAACGCCGTAGTTCTTACGCCCTGGTACCCTCCCACAATTTGGTCGACACCATTTAATTTAATGTAGTAAATATCTCCAACGATACTCCCCGTCCTATCTATATTCCAATTTACAGACAGACTTAAAAAAGGAAGCCTTACCATTTCGCCTATGGTGTGTACTTTAGCGTATTTAAGTGTGGGTGAGGTATATTTTCTGCGTTTCTCGTTTTGGTAATTCAATAAATTAACCATTCTGTTTTCGGGAAATTCAACGGTTAGTCTATACTTATTGTTATTAAAAAACTTTAGTTTTATTAAAGTATTTTGTATTTGATATTTAGTTGAATCTAACTCTATATGAAAAGGTATTTTACCATAAACATCTTCCATTCTAAAACGGCCTTGTTCTAAATAATCTATGTACAGTTTTAACTTTTTTACAACCTTTTCGTTATGTGTTCTAGAGGTCAGTGTTCTTTTTATCGTTTCTACTTTGTCGCTCACGCCTCCCCAATTAAAAGCAATAGTGGTTCCGGACGAAAAAAGCGGATTTGTTTTCTCTTTTACCGAAATTGTCGTGCTCAAACCATAAATACGCTGTGTGGAAAGGTTCTTATAATAGGCATAAGAAAATGTTAGAACTAAAAAAACTATGAATAGTTTCCATTGGGCTATTATTTTAAAAAAATAGGTTTTAATGTCAAATGTTCCCAGATTGTTTTGGTTTTGGTTTTTATTTTTATAATTCTTTTCCATTAAATTCAAAATGTTTTAACAATCAAGATAGTTGACGTTACAACAGAAAAAATTGATATAAAAGTTGTAAACACACTTAATCCATCCGTACCAATACCCCAAGATTTTCTTTTGAGTGGGGTAACATAAATAATATCGTTAGGTTTTATATAATAATACTCCGAATCAAACACATCTATGTTTGTAAGATCTATTCTGTATTTTTTTAATCCGTCAACAGTATTTCTAATTATTTCAACTTTGGTTCTATCTCCAGAGTCATTTATTTCTCCCGCATTAGCTATAGCTTCAACGATACTTACTTGTTCTTGTTGTAAGTTTACCGTTCCGGGTTCCCCCACTTCTCCGGTTACTACAAATTTTATCCCTGCCAATTTTACTTGAACAAATAAGCTGTCAGTGTTTTTTATATATAATTTTAGTCCGTTTTCTATTTTCTCTCTAACTTCTTTAACAGTATAGCCTAAAACATTTATTTCTCCTAAATAGGGCAATCTAATATTACCATCTCTATCTAAGGTATAACCATTAAAGCTATTGGCACTTGCATTGCCCCCCACACCAACACTGGCTGCGGTGGTATTAGTGGGTCTAAATAAAGAAACCAGTTCATTATCTATAGCTTTTATGTTAATAACCAGTATATCGCCAACCTGCAATTTATACGGCACATTATTTAACTTGTAAATATCGGCTTTGACCGTAGGCTCTCCTTGAAAATAAACAGTTCTTTTATTTGAAACACACGAAGTTAAAAGACATAGTAAAATGATAATACCAAAAAACTTATACATGATTTATTTTTGACTTAATTAGCAAATATAAATGTAATTCGTTTATTTCGCTACTTTTTCTACTATTTTCGTAGATATTATTACAACTGATGATTTATTCTGTAATTTCATATTTTAAATTTCTTTTAAAATCGACTAATGCACATGGTATCCATTCTCCTTTTGTATATGATTTTGTTACAAAATGTTTGAATACCAAACACCCTATAGAAAATACTGATTTTAAAAACTTTATCGCTTTTAAAAAGAAACTACTCAACAAACATACACCTATAACAATTACCGATTACGGCGCTGGTTCTAAATATTTTAAAGGGAATAAAAGAATGGTTTCTGATATCGCAAAATATGTAGCTATCACCGATAAAAAAGCCAAGTTAATACTGAAAATTCTAATATATTTTAAACCTCAAAATATTTTAGAGATTGGCACTTCTATTGGTTTATCTACAAGCCTGTTAGCTAGAAATCCTTCAAGTCAAGTCATAACTTTAGAAGGTTGTAAGAATACACTCCAAATTGCCAGAGATTATTTATCAAAATACAACAATATTGTTTTTAAATTGGGGGCGTTTGAATCAACACTTCCCTCTCTAACCAAAAACAACTCTTTCGACCTCATTTATTTTGACGGAAATCACACTAAAGAAGCTACTTTAAAATATTTTAATCTCTGTTTAGATACCAAACACAACGATAGTATTTTTATTTTTGACGATATTTACTTAAATAAATCTATGCAAGAAGCTTGGATAGAACTCACAAAACACCCTCAAGTGAGTGTAAGTATCGATATTTTTCACTATGGCTTGTTATTTTTCAGAAAAGAACAAGACAAACAACATTTTTTAATACGTGCAAATTCTTAATACCTTTGATAAAAATAAATACACATGAAAATATATACCAAAACCGGCGATAAAGGACTCACCTCTCTTTTTGGAGGCAAACGCGTTTTAAAAAATGACTTACGCATTGAAAGCTATGGAACGATAGATGAACTCAATGCAAATATCGGTTACTTAAGAGATTGTATTACACAAGAGCCTCTTAAAAAAGAATTACTGAAAATTCAAAACCAGCTTTTTACACTTGGCGCCATGATTGCAACAAATCCTGAAAAGAAAATATTAAAAAACGGTAAAGATCGGTTGGCTATTCCTCTAATAAATGCAAAAGACGTCTTTTATTTAGAACATCAAATTGATAAATTTAACAGCCATTTGCCAAAAATGACCCATTTTATAATTCCGGGAGGTCATCCGGTCGTGTCATCTTGTCATATTTCCAGAACTATTTGCCGAAGAGCCGAGCGGCATATTGTAGCCCTAAAAGAGCAAAGTTTCGTCGAAGATGTCGTACTTGAGTACATTAACAGACTATCTGACTACCTTTTTGTATTGGCACGAAAATTGACTTTAGACAAGCAAGCAAACGAAATACTTTGGAGACCCGAAAAACAATAAATTCTTGTTTTAATTTTTACGTTCATTTTCTTTCTTAAAATTTTAATTTAATTTACTTGCATTATTGCGTAAAAAAATTACTTTTGCAAAAAAATTAATTTTAAAATCATGTACTGGACTTTAGAACTTGCCTCTTACCTAAGCGATGCCCCTTGGCCCGCAACAAAAGATGAGTTAATTGATTACGCCATAAGAACCGGCGCTCCTTTAGAAGTTGTAGAAAATCTGCAATCTCTTGAAGACGAAGGTGAATCTTACGATGTTATTCAAGAAATATGGCCAGACTATCCTACTGATGAAGATTTTCTTTGGAATGAAGATGAATATTAAAAAATTAAAGTCTCGGTAGAGGCTTTTTTTTTGCTTAAATTTGAACTTTTAAATATTTTGAAACCCAGTTATGAGCATTATAAATTCTGTACTTAAAGTTTTTGTTGGTGACAAAAAGAAAAAAGACCTTAAAATATTACAACCCATAGTTGATAAAGTTAAATCTTTTGAAACACAAATCAGCTCTTTAAGCTTAGACCAGTTAAGAGATAAAACAAATCAGTTTAAAGCACAAATAAAAGAAGCCACAAAACCTTTTAACGATAAGATTGAGGCTTTAAAAGCCGATTTAGATTCTGCTGATATAGATACCAAAGAAACTATATACAAAGAAATAGATCAACTTACAGATGACGCCTACAAAGCATCGGAAGAAGTTTTACAAAAACTTATGCCCGAAGCTTTTGCCGTTGTAAAAGAAACTGCCAAGCGCTTTTTCGAAAACAGTACGTTAACCGTAACAGCTACTCCTTTTGATAGAGAGCTTTCGGCAACATATGATTTCGTCAGTCTTGACGGCGATAAAGCCATTTGGAAAAATAGTTGGGATGCCGCAGGCAAACCCATTGTATGGGATATGGTACACTATGATGTACAATTAATTGGTGGTGCCGTTTTACACGAAGGAAAAATTGCCGAAATGATGACCGGTGAAGGTAAAACTCTTGTAGCCACCTTACCCATTTATCTAAATGCCCTTACGGGAAACGGTGTTCATGTGGTAACCGTTAATGATTACTTAGCCAAACGTGATGCTGCTTGGATGGGCCCTATCTTTCAGTTTCACGGATTAAGTATTGACTGTATAGACAAACATCAACCCAATTCTCCCGAAAGAAGACGTGCCTATAATGCCGATATTACTTATGGCACCAACAACGAGTTTGGTTTTGATTACCTCAGAGATAATATGGCACATACACCCGAAGATTTGGTGCAAAAACCCCATAATTATGCCATTGTAGATGAGGTAGATTCTGTTTTAGTTGATGATGCCAGAACGCCCTTAATTATTTCGGGGGCCATACCTCAAGGCGATCGTCACGAATTTAATGAATTAAGACCTATTGTAGATAAAGTTGTTAATATGCAGCGTCATTTATTGACAGGTGTTTTGGCAGAAGCCAAAAAACGCATCGCACAAGGCGATACAAAAGAAGGAGGGTTTTTATTATACCGTGCCTTTAGAGGACTTCCTAAAAGTAAAGCCATCATTAAATTTTTAAGTCAAGAAGGTATTAAAGCGCTTTTGCAAAAAACAGAAGGCCATTTTATGCAAGATAACAATAGAGAAATGCCCAAAGTTGATGAAGAACTCTACTTTGTTATCGACGAAAAAAACAATTCTATTGAATTGACCGATAAGGGTATTAGCTACCTTTCCGGCGATAATAAAGACGAAAACTTTTTTGTTCTCCCCGATATAAGTGTAGAGATAGGCAGGATTGACAATATGGAGGAAACCCCTGAGAAAAAAGCCGAGCTCAAAGAAGAACTCTATCGCGAGTTCAGCATAAAAAGTGAACGCATTCACACTCTCAATCAATTATTAAAGGCTTATACCTTATTTGAAAAAGACGTAGAATACGTCATTATTGACGATAAAGTTAAAATTGTTGACGAACAAACCGGTCGAATTATGGAAGGGCGTCGCTATTCAGATGGTCTGCATCAAGCTATTGAAGCCAAAGAAAATGTGAAAATTGAAGATGCCACTCAGACTTTTGCTACAGTTACGCTTCAAAATTATTTTAGAATGTACCGCAAGCTTTCCGGTATGACAGGTACTGCCGTAACAGAAGCCGGTGAGTTTTGGGAAATTTATAAGCTCGATGTTGTTGAAATCCCGACAAACAAGCCTCTTATAAGAATTGACAAAGAAGACTTAATCTATAAAACAAAGCGTGAAAAATACAATGCCGTAATTGACGAAATAGCACATCTTGTAGCCGACAAAAGACCTGTTTTGGTAGGAACCACTTCGGTAGAAATATCAGAGTTATTGAGTCGTATGCTTAAAATTAGAAAAATTGATCACAATGTATTAAATGCCAAACGCCACAAAAAAGAAGCCGATATTGTGGCCGCTGCCGGTAATCCCGGAGTGGTAACCATTGCTACAAATATGGCGGGACGTGGTACCGATATCAAATTATCTGATGAAGTTAAAAAAGCCGGTGGCTTAGCTATTGTAGGCACAGAACGCCATGACTCTAGACGCGTTGACCGTCAGTTACGTGGCCGTTCAGGCCGTCAAGGCGATCCGGGCTCTTCGCAATTCTACGTGTCTTTAGAAGATAATTTAATGCGTTTATTTGGTTCTGAAAAAATTGCTAAAATGATGGACCGTCTCGGTTTACAAGATGGCGAAGTTATTCAACATTCTATGATTACAAGATCTATAGAGCGTGCCCAACGCAAAGTAGAGGAAAATAACTTTGGTATTCGCAAGCGCTTGTTAGAATACGACGATATTATGAATGCCCAACGCGAAGTAGTTTACAAACGCCGTCGTCATGCCTTATATGGCAACCGCCTTCAAGTAGATATTGTCAATATGATTTACGATACTTGCGAAGTTATTGTCGAAAACAATAAAAACAGCAACGATTTTGCCAATTTTGAGTTTGAACTTATTCGTTATTTTTCTTTCACTTCTCCTATTTCTGATGAAGAATTTAGGAGTAAGACCATACCCGAAATAAGTAATTTACTTTATCAAAAAGTTTACAAACACTATCAAGAAAAAATTGAACGCAATGCCGTTTTAGCTTTCCCTGTAATTAAAGATGTTTACCTCAATCAAGGCGACAGGTACGAACGTATTGTTGTGCCCTTTACGGATGGTGTTAAAACAATACAAGTTGTAACCAACCTTAAAAAAGCTTACGAAACTGATGGTAAAGAACTTATAAAAGATTTTGAAAAGAATATCACTTTATCAATTATAGATGAGGCATGGAAGAATCATTTACGTCAAATGGACGAGTTAAAACAATCGGTTCAAAATGCGACTTACGAGCAAAAAGACCCGCTTTTAATCTATAAGTTTGAAGCCTTTGAACTCTTTAAAGAACTTATCGATAAAATTAACAAAGAAGTTGTATCATTCTTGTTTAAAGGTGAATTACCCAATCAAAATCCAAATCAGGTAAGTCAAGCGCACAGACCCAAACGCGAAAAAGTACAACTCAGCAAAGAAGAAATACACAATTTAAGCGAAGGCGGTATGCCAAATCCTACTCAAGAACCCCAAGCCGTTGAAACTGTGGTGAGAACCGAACGTAAAATTGGCAGAAATGAACGCGTTACAATTAAAAACGTAATGAGTGGCGAAAATAAAACACTAAAATACAAACAAGCTATGCCGCTTATAGAAAAAGGCGAATGGGTTTTGTCAGACGATTAAATCTTTATTTTTATCAAAGTCGCTTTTTTGTTGTAATTTTTTAAGTTTATTACTTTTGTTTCTTTTGTCTGATTGGGTTTACCGTAATTTTTATATAAACTGAGTTTTAGTATTTGCTCTTTGGGGTAATTACTGTCTAAATTAGTAAGATTAATAAGCCAGGTACCTTTGGCGGCATCAATTAATAAAAAC
>CAZMBM010000106.1:0-7688 GCA_964564475.1 uncultured Flavobacteriaceae bacterium
GCCTGTTTCTATAGGATAAATTTTCATAAAAAAAGATAAGAAGCACAAAGATACTTTTTTTGGGAAGTTTGTGAAAATCAAAAAACACTATTTGCATTTATTTAACAAATAGTGTTTTTATTAAGAGGCGACGAGCGGATTCGAACCGCTGTAGGAGCTTTTGCAGAGCCCAGCCTAGCCACTCGGCCACGACGCCCTAAATTGGAAATGCAAATTTAAAGATTTTTTTTTTGATGGCAATTTTTAGCGCGTACTATCTCGTTTTTTTTCGAGGAGATAAAACTGTGAAACAAGTCGGCTATTTCTCTTGCCCGATTTTTTTACGATATAATTTAAATCGATGTGTTGTTTTAAGGCTATTTTAAATCCTTTTAAAAGTGTACCGGACAGTTTTTCTTGGGTGATAAGGCCAAATTTTTGTAGGGTTATGATGTCTTTTTCGGATTTTAGGACAGGAATAGCGGTGCCGTACTCCCAAATCAACTCGGGAGCGACATAGCCTTTCACAAAAAGAGGGACGTTTTTTGTTTGCTTATCTCGTTTCAGATGACTTAAATTATTGAATTGATTGTTGTTGTAAAATTCTTTTAAGAGTGGTAAGGCAAACAACACAATACTACATATCATAGCTATAGACAGGTAAAAACTCCTTTTAAAATCGCTTTTTATAAGGCTGTAAATAAGGGTAAAACCAATTATTAGAAGAGCAATTGACGTGATTACGAAGTACACATCGGCCACCAATAACATCGGTAATTTTATATAAGCAATTACAGGTGCGACTAAACAAATTAAAGCAAATAATCCAAATCCAAAACGGGTAATAAACAAATCAGTTTTGGTTAATTTCTCGGCTTTTGTAATGATGTAATGCAAATAAAAACTCGTGTTAAAGGCTAAGGGAATGAGCACAGGCAACAAATAGCGTGCTTTTTTTTCGGGGATTAGAGAAAGTAATACCACAGCACTTAGTGTCCAGACTAATGTAAACCGATAAGCTTTTAAATTTGTAATGCGGTTTTTTATAAAAGGGTAAAGCAACCCGATTAAAGCAAAAACCGCCCACATACCCGATTGGGTAAAGAAACTCCAATAATAATACCAAGGCCTGATATTTCTGTTAGACCAAGCCAATGCCTCTTTGGCAGCAATAGCTTGTACGGTTTGCGCATCGGTAAGATAGATGTAAACGCCCCACCAACTGCCCATTATCAAAGCCACAATCAAAGCTAAAAAAGCCGGTTTTAATTGTTTTGAAAAACCCTTAAATTTATAAGTAAAACCATAGGCTACTACAAAAGGTAAAAACAGGGCATATAACGATACCGGCCCTTTACTTAAAATAGAGAATCCCATAAACAATCCGCTTAAAAGCCAATTTTTGTAACACACTTTATCCGCTTTAAGCGCGATAAACACCTGCCAAATAGTTAATAGCATAAAACTGTGAGCAAAAATATCCCATTGGGCGTTGCGCCCCGAAAAAATAATGTAAAACGATGTGGCTAAAATCAAACTGCTTACAAAAGCGTGAAATTGGTTTTTGACAATTAAAAACATCAATTTATAACTGCTAAAGATTAATAAAATAACAGCTATTACGGCGGGCAGTCTTAAAACGTATAAACTTTTTCCAAAAAGATACATAAATACAGCGGTAAGCCAAGTAGGTAAGGGCGGCTTTTCGTAACGGGGTTCTAAATTGAGTGTTGTGTGAAGCCAGTTACCATGCGTGAGCATTTCACGCGCCGAAATAAAATTGCGGGCTTCCATAATGTTAACATACACAACATCTAAGTTCGATACAAAAAGAACCAAGCACACTAGGAATAACCACAAAAAATATTTACGCCTATCTTGTTTAAAATTGAGGAATCTACCCATTTTGAGTTGTTTAAATTCCAAAAATACAAATCACAATCTGCCAAATTGTTATTTGTTTTTTGACATTTAATGGTATTTTAGGCATCTAAAAAATATTTTCTATTTTTTTTTAAAATAACACTTACCAAAGCCACATTGCCCCCAATGGGCGGATTGATTTTAGAAACGCTAACCTTGGCCTTGTTAACGAGTGGAATCTCTTTAAAAATACGCGTCATAATGCGTTTGGCAACCTGTTCTAAAAGTTTGGCACGGATGGCCATTTCTTCTTTAACGATACGGTTTAGGTGGACATAATCTACGGTATCTTTTAAGTCGTCTGAGTCGGCAGATTTACTCAAATTGGCTTTTACCGATACGTCAACACGATACTCCGATCCTATTTTACCTTCTTCTATCAAACAGCCATGATAGGCATACACACGAATATTGTTGACTTTTACAATTCCCAAAATATTTTTAATAAAATTACTGTCAAAATTACGACAAACATTTTAATTAATTAACTTTATGCCAATTTCAAAAAAACATCTATTATGAAAGTACGCGAAGCCTTTATTTTATTGTCGGTCATAATTACGGCACTAATTGTTTTTATTGCACAAACTTGGCCATCTGTTTGGTGGACGATGATTTTGTTTGGCCCCCTTATTGTGCTAGGATATGTAGATATTTTTCAGCCCTACCATGCCATTCGTCGTAATTATCCGATTTTGGGTCATGGCCGATTTATTCTCGAAAAACTACGTCCCGAAATTATGCAGTATTTTGTTGAAACCGATACCGAAGGTATGCCGATAAATAGGATGTTTAGAAGCTTGGTGTATCAACGCGCCAAAAAGGTTAATGACACCACACCTTTTGGAACGCAAATGGATGTTTATCGTGCAGGTTATGAGTTTATGGATCATTCGATGTACGCCAAACACTTTAATACTGCAGTAGATTTACCACGTGTAAGAGTGGGCGGCTCTGATTGTACGCAGCCCTACGATGCCAGTTTGCTCAACATTTCGGCAATGAGTTTTGGTTCTTTGAGCAAGAATGCTGTGATGGCACTTAATAAAGGCGCTAAAATGGGCGACTTTGCGCATAATACAGGCGAAGGCGGTTTGAGTCCTTATCACTTAAAATACGGGGGTGATATTATTTGGCAAATTGGTACAGCCTATTTTGGTTGTCGCACTCCCGAGGGCAATTTCTGTCCCGATACCTTTAAAAAACAAGCCGTTTTGCCACAGGTTAAAATGATAGAAATCAAATTATCGCAAGGCGCTAAGCCCGGCCATGGCGGTGTGTTACCCGCGTCAAAAAATACCGAAGAAATTGCCGCCATCAGGCATGTAAAACCCCATACAACTGTATTGTCGCCACCAACACATTCTGAGTTTTCATCGGCCGAAGGTTTGTTGCAATTTGTTAAAAAACTACGTGATTTATCGGGAGGCAAACCCATTGGTTTTAAATTGTGTGTGGGTAGAGAACATGAATTTGTTAATATATGTAAAGCGATGTTAAATACGCAAATAAAACCCGATTTTATTACCGTTGACGGTGGCGAAGGGGGTACCGGTGCCGCGCCGGTTGAGTTTTCTAATTCCTTAGGGATGCCCTTGCGTGAAGGCTTGGCTTTTGTTAAAAATACCCTCGATGGTTTTGATTTGAAAAAGGATATTAAAATTATTGCCTCGGGTAAATTATTTTCGGGATTTCATATGGCCAGAGCCATTGCTTTGGGCGCCGATATGTGTAACAGTGCCCGTGCCATGATGCTCTCTATCGGCTGTATTCAAGCACGCAAATGCAATACCAATACCTGTCCGGTAGGTGTGGCCACGCAAAACAAATCGCTTATGAAAGGTTTGGTGGTAAAAGATAAAGCCCCGCGTGTGGCCAATTTTCATAAAGCCACCCTGCACAGCTTTTTAGAACTGGTAGCCGCCGCCGGATTGGAGTCGCACGCCCAACTCAATCGCTGTCATATTAAGCGCCGGGTAGATATGAATCGTATTAAATGTTATAATGATATTTACAAAGAAGTTAAAACGGGGAGTTTGTTATAATATGAAAAACACAAAATAGTCGCTACAGTCTGAAGTAAAATAATTTCGAAATACGTTTAACTTTAAATCTTCCAGAAAAGGAAGCGAGACTGTAGCGACGCTACAAATATATATTTAATTAGAATATGACTTGCTAAAACTTAACATTTTGTGTTTAAAAGGGTAGAGGTTTTTCAAGACAGCTAAAAAAATACAGAGGTTAAAAAAAAAAATTGTAGCCTTTTTTATTTACATTTGATTTGCCTAAAAACCTAAATCATGAAATTATTTTCGAAAACTATTTTATCCCTTTTTATAACGTGTTTATTTGTTGTAAATGGTCAAGCCCAAGACCAAACAAAATGGACGCCCAAAGATATTATCAACACCCAATTTTTACGTTCGGTCAGTTTTTCAAATAATGCCAAAATGCTGGTGTGGCGCCAGAGCAAAGCCGTTAAAAAGAAAGATAAATTTATAGCCAATCTATTTCTTACCCGTTTAGATGTCAAAAAAGACGGTGGGTTTTTAAGTATTCCGCTTACCCAAGGCGATGAGAGTAATTACAATCCGCTTTTTGCCAAAGACGACGAAAGTATTTACTTTTTGTCTTCACGCGAAAAAGGTAAAAAACTTTGGCAAATAAGTCTTTACGGCGGTGAAGCCAAAGCGGTAGCAACTTTTAAAAACGGCATTTCAAACCTGCAGTGGCAAGATGAAAATACTTTGTTGTTTACGTCGAATGAGGGTAAAACCCTTCGCGAAAGCGCACTCAAAAAGAAAAAAGACAATGTAATTGTGGTTGAAGATGAAGCACACTGGAAGCCCACCCGTGTCTATGCTTATAATCTAAAAACCAAAGAAACGACGCGCATTACAAACAACAAAAAACCTTTATCAAATTATAGGGTGTCACCCAATGGTATTTGGTTGGTGTACACCATGCAAATGAGTCGGCATTACCCCAGCGATGCCCAACCCGATCCCCATTATTTTTTAAAGAATTTAAAAACAGGTAAAGTGACACCGATATTAAAATCACTGAAGTTTCCGTCATATGGATTTCAATTTACCCAAGACAGTAAAGGTTTTTATTTTACAACAGAAACGGCTTCAGACCCTCAGTGGAATGGTGCCGGTATAGGGCTGCTTTATTATTTTGATATTGCTAAAAATACCGTTAAAAAAGTCAACTTGCGTTGGGCTATGGGTATTGGCGGCGGTTTTGATGTTGTAGGAGATGATGTCATGGTTTCTTTAGCCAACAAAGCCACACGGACTTTGGCTTATTATAAAAAGACGGCTAATTCTTGGCAAAAACGCATAATGGATTTTGGTACTATGAACAACCACACAGGTATTTTGGGTGTTTCTAAGAACAGACAAAAAATAGCTTACAGTTATTCTACGGCTTCTAAATTACCCACTTATTTTGTAGCCGATTTGCAACAAAACAAATTTAGCAACAGCCAAGAATTGGTAAAGCTGAATAAAAGCTTAGCCAAACGCAGCATCACAAAAAGTGAAGTGATGACGTGGAAAGGGGCGAATAATGACTTAGTAACCGGTATTTTGTATTACCCTTCTAATTACCAAAAAGGCAAGCGCTATCCGTTAATTTTATCTATTCACGGGGGGCCTGCCGGTGTAACACTCGATTCTTGGAGCGAACGTTGGAGTACCTATCCCAATATTTTAGCACAACGCGGGGCTTTTGTACTTAAACCCAATTATCACGGGTCATCTAATCACGGACTTAAATTTGTTGAAAGTATCAAAGGGCATTATTACGATTTAGAGTTAGAGGATGTTTTAAAAGGTATTGCCGTACTCGATAAAAAGGGCATGATAGACAAATCAAAAATGGGCACTATGGGCTGGTCTAACGGGGCTATTCTTACAACGATGCTTACAGTACGCTATCCCGAGATGTTTAAAGTAGCTGCCGCCGGTGCAGGTGATGTTAATTGGACATCCGATTTTGGCACGTGCCGTTTTGGTGTGAGTTTTGACCAATCGTATTTTGGCGGTGCCCCTTGGGATGACAAAAACGGTACGTTTTACAATAAAAATTACATAGAAAAATCACCTCTATTTGAACTGGAAAAAGTAAAAACACCGACCATTATTTTTCACGGTAGCGAAGACCGTGCCGTGCCCCGCGATCAAGGATGGGAATATTACCGTGCTTTGCAACAGGTAAACAAAGCCCCCGTAAGGTTTTTATGGTTCCCCGGGCAACCCCACGGTTTGCAAAAAATTACCCACCAGTTGCGTAAAATGAACGAAGAGCTTAAATGGATAGACACATATCTTTTTGATAAAAAAGACAACAGCAATGAGGCTTTTAAAAAAGACAGCCCTCTAGCGTCATTATTAAAATTGCAAAAAGCACAACATATTAATGGTTTGTACGGTGTGGGTTTTAAAGGGAAACTGATACCAGAAACACAATTGGTTAAAAAAGATTCCATTTCAATTGGTATTTTCGAGCTCACAAATGCACAGTTTAAGGTTTATAAATCAGAATATTACTATCCACAAGGTCAGGGTAATTATCCGGCTCAAGTCAGTAAGGCTGAAGCCGAAAGTTATTTAGGTTGGTTAGGTGGCTTAACAGGTAAAACCTACCGCTTACCAAATGAAAAAGAAGCCAAATCGCTCCATAAAAAAGCCTTAAAAACAGCCGCTAAAGAAAACAGTTTAAACTATTGGGCGGGTTATGCCATAACACTTGATGAAGTCCCCGCTTTTAAACAAAAATTAAGCGAATTAGAAGCAACGCTAATCAAATCTGTCGGCCAATTTAAAGCTGTTAAAGTGGGTAAAGCCACGGTTTATGATTTGGGTGGTAATGTGGCCGAATATTTTAACGGTGGTATTTACGGCTTTAGTGCCTACGATTTTGTAGATAGTAAAAACAAAGCCATGATAAAAAGCCGGTATGTAGGTTTTAGGGTGGTTAAAGAGTAGGAATCCCAACCCTTGTCCTTCGCAAAGAGGAAGGGGATAAATCTTAAAAAATAAAACTAAACTTGTAACTATTAGTATCTGAAAAAATGCGCAATAAGACGCATTTATTTGATAAACAGGTATTTTAATATGGATTATTCCCCTTTTTCAAAAAAAAGATTAAAAAGCTGAGTTCGACCTAAGGGATTAACAAAAGAGGGTTAATTGATTTGAATTTTCAGTTTCAAATTTAATTCTTGGTTTTTTATCTTGAAAAGAATAAGCAATAAGACCAGCAACCAGATTGGTTATAAAATTCCCAAAACTTCTATGTCTTGAATGTTCAACTTGAGCTATATTTTTAAGTTGGTCATTAATCGTTTCAATTACCGATCTCTTTCTTAATAAGATTTTGTCTTTCATTGTCATCAACGAGTTTTTCATATTCCTTTTTAAACCTGTTACTAAATGGAGTCCTTGTTCAAATAATAATGCTGTCAATTCTTTAGATATATAACCTTTATCAGCATACAATTCACCAAAAAGTTTCTTTAAAAAATTGTCAGTTTTTAAAGGCGTTCTGTCATCAACATTAGCTCTAGTTATCATAAAATCAAGTATCTCACCTTTGTCGCTAACAATGATGTGAAGTTTGAACCCGTAGAACCATCCCATTGTAGATTTACCTATTTCGGCAATACCTTTAAACACTTTGTTATTTCTTATCCTTTTTTTATTGCATACACGTATAGGGGTAGAATCAACAAAGGAGATTCCTGTAACTTCTCCTAAACAAGATGTTTTCATAAA
>CAZMBM010000107.1:0-7546 GCA_964564475.1 uncultured Flavobacteriaceae bacterium
AAAATCTTGCCAATAAAATAAAAGCCTATATATTTGCCCCATAAAACAGAAACAAATGTTTAAAAATTTAATTCATCGCCATCATGTACCAACAAACGATAAAAATCGGGTGTCATGATGCTGTATTGATTTAAATTAAAAAATAAATATAAAGCGCGCCTGATAGGCGCGCTTTTTTTTTGTAAAAAAATTATGAAAACAAATTTAAAAATTGCTATTCAGAAGTCGGGTCGGCTTAAAGACGATTCGCTAAAACTGTTAAAAGAATGTGGTATCGCCATAGACAATGGCCGCGACCAACTTAAAGCCAAGGCTGTTAATTTTCCGGTTGAGGTGTTTTATTTACGCAACTCAGATATCCCGCAATACCTTGAAGACGGTGTGGTTGACTGTGCTATTATTGGTGAAAACACACTGGTAGAGAGCGATAGTCAGGCCGTTATTATCGAAAAATTGGGCTTTTCAAAATGCCGCTTGAGTATAGCGGTACCTAAAACGTCAAATGTGAGTTCCTTAGCCGCATTAGATGGTAAACGCATTGCCACATCGTACAACAATACACTTGATAAATTTATGACAAAATCGGGTATTAAAGCCACGGCACATCATATTTCGGGTTCGGTAGAAATTGCACCCAATATCGGTTTGGCCGATGCCATTTGCGATTTGGTAAGCAGTGGCAGCACTTTGTTTAAAAACAATTTAAAAGAGGTGGAGGTTTTATTAAAATCTGAAGCTGTCTTGGTGGCGTCACCTCAAATTTCTAAAGAAAGTTCAGACATCATAAACCGTTTGCAGTTTAGAGTGCAGTCGGTTTTAAAAGCCCGTAATTCGCGTTATGTGTTGATGAATGTGCCTAATAATAAAATAGAGGCGGTTGTAAAATTACTGCCCGGTATGCGCAGTCCAACGGTTTTGCCTTTGGCAGATAAAGGGTGGAGTTCCATTCATACCGTGATTGATAAGGGCTCTTTTTGGGAAGTGATAGACGCCTTAAAACAAGAAGGCGCCGAAGGTATTTTGGTGGTTCCCATAGAAAAAATGGTTTTATAAAATTTACAAAATGAAAATTTACAAAAAACCCGATAATAAAACACTTACAATTCTTTTACAAAGGCCAGAAAGTCAGCAATCTAAAGAAAAAGAATTGCAAGTGGCCGCTATTTTAAAAACGGTTAAAGAAATAGGTGACAGTGCTTTGTACAACTATGCCAAAGACTTTGATAAAGTACGCTTAAAGTCATTAAGGGTTGCTAAATCTGAAATTGAAGAGGCTGTCAAACAGGTTTCTGTAGAATTAAAACGCGCCATAGATGTGGCCTGTAAAAATATTTATAAATTCCACAAAGCGCAGGTTTTAGATTCGATTAGAATAGAAACCACACCGGGGGTGTTTTGCTGGCGCAGACAGGTAGCCATAGATAAAGTGGGCTTGTATATTCCGGGCGGCTCGGCCCCCTTGTTTTCAACGGTATTGATGTTGGGTATTCCGGCACAGATAGCCGGTTGCAAAGAAATTATTTTATGTACGCCGCCAAACAGTGAAGGCATTATAGCCCCCGAAATTTTATACACCGCACAATTGTTAGGTATTGATACTATTTTTAAAGTCGGCGGCGCACAGGCCATTGCCGCTATGGCCTTTGGGACTGAGACAGTCCCACAAGTTTATAAGATTTTTGGCCCCGGCAACAGCTACGTCACACTGGCCAAAACTTTGGTGCAAAAAGAAGGTGTGGCTATTGATATGCCTGCCGGCCCTTCGGAATTGATGGTGGTGTGCGATGCGACAGCGAATCCGGCTTTTGTGGCCGCTGATTTACTCTCGCAGGCCGAACACGGATCCGATAGTCAGGTTATTTTGCTGTGTACCGACGTGCTTATGGCCGAAAGCGTCAAAAAAGAAGTGACGCTACAATTAAAAGGTTTACCTAGAAAAGCTATTGCGGCACAGGCTTTAGATAACTCTAAAATTATCGTTGTCTCTACCAAAAAGCAAGCCTTGGAAATCATTAATGCCTACGCGCCCGAACATCTTATCTTGTGCGGCAAAGACGAAGCTTATTATGCATCAGGCACTCGCAATGCCGGATCGGTATTTTTAGGGGAATACACACCCGAAAGTGCGGGCGATTACGCTTCGGGTACCAACCATACCTTACCCACAAATGCTTATGCCCGTGTAAGTGGCGGGGTATCTTTAGAAGCCTTTACCAAGCAGATTACATTTCAAAAAATATCTAAAAACGGTCTTAAAAACATCGGTAAAACCGTAGAAATTATGGCCGAAGCCGAAGGCTTACAAGCGCATAAAAATGCGGTGAGTATCCGATTAAAATCAATAGAAAATGACATTTAATTTAAACAACATTATAAGACCCAATATAAAATCTTTAACGGCGTATTCTTCGGCACGCGATGAATTTAAAGGGCAGGCTGAGGTGTTTTTAGATGCTAACGAAAATCCGTTTCCTTCCGGTTACAACCGCTATCCGGATAAAGAAGTATTAGCTTTGCACTTTAAAATAGCAGCCCTAAAAGGTATTGCGCCAGAACAACTGCTCTTAGCCAATGGCAGCGACGAGAGTATCGATTTGATTATAAGGGCTTTTTGCGAGCCGTATCAAAACAGTGTTTTGTGTTTTGCACCTACTTATAGTATGTATAAAATTTGGGCCGACGTCAATGCAGTGGCGGTAAAAGAAGTGCCTCTTTTAGTAGATTTTAAATGGACGGCACAATGGGCTTTAGAAAATATAGAACCTACTACACGTCTTATTTTTATTTGCTCACCCAATAATCCTACAGGAACAGTTTCTGCACTTGCTGAAATTGAAAAATTATGTCAAGAGTTTGTCGGACTTGTAATTGTAGATGAGGCTTATAGCGACTTTAGTGAGCAGGCATCGGCTTTAAGCCTTTTAAAAAATTATCCAAATCTCATCGTTATTCAGACTTTATCAAAAGCTTGGGGTTTGGCCGGTGTGCGGATAGGTTTAACGATGGCTTCATCTGAAATTATAGGCGTGCTGAATAAAATTAAGCCGCCTTATAATATCAGTAGCGCTAATGCGAAGGCAGCCCTTAAACGCCTCGACGATAAGGCCGATTTTGATAGTAAAATCGCTGCTATTTTAAAACAAAAAGACTGGCTTACAGCACAATTGGGAAGCTTAAAAACAGTTGGTAAAATATACCCTTCTGATGCCAATTTTTTACTGGTGCGTTTTGCAGACAGCACGGCTGTTTACAATTATTTAAAGGCGAACAGTATTGTGGTGAGAGACCGCTCTAAAGAAGAAGGATGTATGAATTGTTTGCGTATCAGCATAGGCACTTCTCAAGAAAATACAAAATTAATGAATGCTTTAAAACAATTTGAATTATGAAAAAAGTATTGTTTATAGACCGCGACGGAACCCTAATTTTAGAACCTGCCGATGAGCAGGTTGACAGTTTTGATAAATTAACATTTTACCCCGAAGTGTTTTACTACCTCAAAAAAATTGTGTCTGAATTCGATTTCGAATTGGTAATGGTTACCAATCAGGATGGTTTGGGTACCGAAGCCTATCCTGAAAATGATTTTTGGCCAACCCAAAATTTTATACTCAAAGCCTTTAAAAACGAAGGCATTGTCTTTGACAATATTTTTATAGATAAAACTTTTGCCGAAGAAAATGCACCCACACGCAAACCCAATACCGGTTTACTGACAAAATACGTCACCGGAAATTACGATTTACAAAACAGTTTTGTTATTGGCGACAGGCTGACCGATATGCAATTGGCAAAAAATTTGAAATCAAAAGGCTTATTGTTAAATTATAAGGGTGGTTTAGCAGACGATTTGACTGCATCCGATAAGGGAAAATTAAAAGAAACCATCGCCTTAGAAACCCGAGATTGGCAAGCTGTTTACAATTTTTTAAAAACCAAAACACGCACCACAACAGTTTCGAGAACAACCAATGAAACTGCCATTACTATTTATTTAAATGCCGATGGTTCAGGTCAAAATAAAATTAAAACGGGACTCGGCTTTTTTGATCATATGCTCGCACAAATTGCCAAGCACGCCCAAGTAGATTTAAACATCAGTGTAAAAGGCGATTTATATGTTGACGAACATCACACTATTGAAGATACCGCCTTGGTTTTAGGGCAGGCTTTTTATGAGGTTTTACAAGACAAAACAGGTATGAATCGCTATGGCTTTATGTTGCCTATGGACGATTGTTTGGCGCAAGTAGCCCTAGATTTTGGGGGTCGGAATTGGTTGGTTTGGGAGGTCGATTTTAAACGCGAAAAAGTGGGCGACATGCCTACCGAAATGTTTATGCACTTTTTTAAATCGTTTTCTGATGCCTCTAAATGCAATTTAAATATTAAAGCTAGCGGTACAAATGAACATCATAAAATTGAAGGTATTTTTAAAGCCTTTGCAAAAGCCCTTAAAATGGCCATAACGCGCGATATAAACAGTACTGTTTTACCCACAACTAAAGGATTGTTATGAAAAATAATGTGGTCATAATAGATTACGGCGCCGGCAATGTACAGTCGGTTAAAAATGCCTTGTTGCGACTTGGTTGTCGGGTTAATGTGACAAATTCGGTTAAAAAAATTCGTCATGCTGATAAGGTAATTTTTCCGGGAGTAGGTCATGCCAAGAGTGCTATGACGCATTTAAAATCGACCGGCTTAGACGGTTTGATTCCCAAATTAACACAACCTGTTTTAGGTATTTGCTTGGGGATGCAGTTGTTATGTGATTTTCATACAGAAGGATCTGTAAATGGATTGAGCATTTTTGATGTGGATGTAAAAAAGTTTGATACCGATTTAAAGGTGCCTCAAATAGGTTGGAATCAGATTGAAAATTTAAAATCAGATTTGTTTAAAGATATTAACGAAAAAGCATTTATGTATTTGGTTCACAGTTACTATGTGCCCTTAAATGACGCTTGTATTGCTGTAACAGATTATGGTATAAAATATGCCTCGGCTTTGCGAAAAGATAATTTTTATGGGGTACAATTCCATCCCGAAAAGAGTGGGGCAGTTGGCGTACAGATATTAAAAAACTTTTTGAAATTATGAAAACAAGGTATGTCAGTTCGCGTATCCCGATGCCAATCGGGATATCGAGAACAGTTTTAAGGTATTCTCGATACGTCCTGAAACAAGTTCAGGACACTCGAATTGACGAAAAAGGTTATTTGTTGCCGTATTTAAAATGCAAAATTAAGAAGGTAGAACTATAAAGAAAGAGATTGCTTCTTCCGAATACTCGGAATCGCAAAGACGGAAATAAACAATAACAAATAACCATTAACAAATAACATTAAACTATAAAAAATGAGACTCATCCCCGCCATAGATATCATCAACGGCAAATGTGTACGCCTGAGTAAAGGCGATTACAGCACACAAAAGGTTTACAACGAAAATCCGTTAGAAGTGGCCAAAATGTTTACAGCACACGGTGTAAAATATTTGCACTTGGTTGATTTAGATGGGGCTAAAGCCAGTCATATTGTCAATTATAAAGTCTTAGAACAGATTGCTTCTAAAACCAATTTAAAAATAGATTTTGGCGGCGGCCTTAAATCAGAGGGTGATTTACGTATTGCTTTTGAGTCGGGCGCTAGTCAAATAACAGGAGGGAGCATAGCCGTTAAAAATCCAGAGATATTTAAAAAGTGGCTAGCAAAATATGGTCCTCAAAAAATCATTTTGGGCGCTGATGCTAAAAACGAGAAAGTAGCTGTAGGGGGGTGGTTAGAAGATTCTGACGAAGATTTAATACCCTTTATTAAAAATTATGTCAATGAGGGTATTAAGTATGTTATATGTACAGATATTGCCAAAGACGGTATGTTGCAAGGCCCTAGTTTTGACTTGTACAAAAAGATTTTAAGTCAAGATTCAGATATTAAGCTCATCGCTTCTGGAGGTGTATCCTGTTTTGAGGATTTGCCAAAATTAGCAGGCTTGGGCTGCGAAGGCACCATCATCGGTAAAGCGATTTATGAAAAAAAAATAAGTATGAAACAAATTGAGGGTTACATTGTATCAGGTATCAAGTATTAAGTACAAAGTATTAAAGGATGACAATACAAGATACCAAATACCGGCGACCAGTTACTAAAAAATAAAAAAATGTTAACAAAAAGAATCATTCCGTGTTTAGATGTCAAAAACGGACGCACGGTAAAAGGGATTAATTTTAAGAGCTTACGCGATGCAGGAGATCCTGTAGCATTGGCTAAAATATATGCAGAACAAGGCGCAGACGAGTTGGTGTTTTTAGACATCACTGCTACCATAGACCGCAGAAAAACGATGCCTGTTTGGGTAAATCAAGTCGCTAAAGCACTTAATATTCCGTTTACAGTGGGCGGCGGTATTACGTCTGTTCAAGATGTAGAAGCGCTTTTAAAATTAGGGGCAGATAAAATTGCCATAAATTCGGCGGCTGTCAGAAATCCACAGCTTATAAATGACATAAGTAATGCTTTTGGCAGTCAGTGTGTGGTGGTAGCCGTAGATGCTAAAAAGATAGATAACGAGTGGTTTGTGTATCTTGACGGCGGGCGGTTGCAAACAGATTGGCGTTTGTTTGATTGGGTAAAAGAAGCCGCACAACGTGGCGCTGGGGAAGTTTTATTCACATCGATGAATCATGATGGCACAAAAAGCGGCTTTGCTCTTGAGGCGCTAAATAAGATGAGTACTTTGATAAACATACCCGTAATTGCCAGTGGGGGTGCCGGCACAATGGCACACTTTACCGAAGCTTTTAAAACCGGCTTGGCCGATGCGGCATTGGCTGCCAGTGTTTTTCACTTTGGCGAAATAAACATCCCCGAATTAAAAAAATATTTAAAAAAACAAAACATAGCTATACGCTTATGAATAAAGTCATCACGAGGAATGTCATGGCGAAGTAATCTCAAACTTTTGATAAAAAATTAAATTATGACAATAGATTTTAACAAAAACGGCGATGGATTGGTACCGGCCATTATTCAGGATGCCACAAGCCGACAAGTATTGATGTTGGGCTATATGAATGCTGAAGCTTATAAAAAAACGGTAGAAACAAAAAAAGTTACCTTTTTTAGTCGGACTAAAAACCGGCTGTGGACAAAAGGCGAAGAGAGCGGCCATTTTTTAAACGTGAAGTCTGTAAAAAACGATTGCGATAACGACACCCTTTTAATTCGGGTCAATCCTGTGGGACCCACCTGTCATACAGGAGCCGATACCTGCTGGAATGAAACCAATGAACCCGACAGTTTTTTACCGCTTTTAGAAATGCTTATTGCCGATCGTAAAGCAAATCCTACGGAAAAGTCTTATACCGCTTCTTTATTTAAAAAAGGCATCAATAAAATAGCCCAAAAAGTAGGCGAGGAGGCTGTAGAAGTCATTATAGAAGCCAAAGATCACGATGCTAATTTGTTTTTAAATGAGTCGGCCGATTTGTTGTTTCACTATTTGATTTTATTACAAGCCAAAGGTTTTTATTTAAAAGATG
>CAZMBM010000108.1:0-7458 GCA_964564475.1 uncultured Flavobacteriaceae bacterium
TATCTAAAAAGGAATAAAATCCCGTTTTTTATACTGGTAATTCGTATTGCAGTTAAACGGCCGAAAATCCTGACACCTTTGTCGAAATTTTCAAAAACAAGAGGACATATTAGGCGTTCTTTTTTTAGCCTTCGACAATAAATGCTCAAAATAATTTGTTATAAAACCATTTTAGCAAAGGGAATTATTGTTTTAAAACCCTTAGCTTTAAAATACTTCGGTGTATCGTCATTACCCGTGGCTAAAACAAAATCACCCCCCCAAGCCCCTAGGCTTTTTACTTCACCAAAATAATCGTTAAATAATTGTTCTTTAATGGGTTTGATTTCGATGAGTTTACTGATAATGGCCTCGTGTTGTTTTATTAAAGATTCAAAATTTGCTAAATTGGTACAGCCTGCCATTGCTGTGCTGATTTCTGATATCTCTAAAACCGCCTTTTTTACATCGCTTTTTCTATTTTGATACCGTATAATTCCTCTCTGAGAATTTTGTTTTTTGTTTAAGTACACAAAATACAATTGCTCTTTAAAATCGGGGTTAAAATCTATGGTTTTAACTGATGGTTTTTGGTTTTTTAAACGGTATAAAATGGTTTGATTGTGTTGTGCGCAGGCTATATCGTAGCCACTACCGCCGAAACATTTAAACTGCAAGTCAAAAGCATTAACTTTAGCCCATTGCGCTATATTGTTGATTAAAGTTGAAGAGCTTCCCAAGCCCCAATGACGCGAAAAGCCGAGTTTTGTTGTGACTTTATAATTCTGATTGTCGGATAAAAATTTTGGATTCATCTTTCGCGCTTCTTTTAAAACCCTTTGAAGTCGCGATGTAACAGCTCCATTTTCGGGGAAGTCTTTATCTGTACTAAATTCAAAGTCCGTTAAAGTAAAATGTACTTTATACCACAGTGCCTCGTTTGCGTCATAACTTTTCCAAACAGAAAAGGTGTTTTTAATTGGGCTAACTTGCAACGATTGTCCGTGTTTTGTAGGGAGGGCTAAAGCTAAGGCACCGTCTAAAACAGCGTATTCTGCAGATAAAAGTAATTTTCCGTTGCTGTAAAAGGTTGTCATCTTCAGTTAAAATACAAACTAAATCTTATTCTTATTATAAATTGGTAAAACAATCATTGCTAATCCGCCAAAGACAAGCACCATAAGTGTTTGTGATGTCCAAACTATCCATCCGAAAGCCCGTGCCGGATTGTTTTCAACGCCGTATAAAATAAGAACACTGGCCACAAATATAGGATACGTTCCCAAGCCCCCGTTGGTTAAGGCCATACTTAAACCACCTACCACAAAACCTACTACAATGGCACCAAAAGGCAGGTGGCTTGTTTCGGGAATGGCAAATGTTACCACATAAAACATCAAAACATAAAGTGACCAGATTAAAATAGTGTGAAAAATGAATACCCCTTTTTTCTTCATATGCACAATACTCATAATGCCTTCTAAAAGCCCTTTTATAAATTCTTTTATCTTTAAGATAAAGCGCCATTTAGATTTCTTAAAAAGAACATATAAAACTATTGCTATTATTGCCAATCCGCCAAGAATAATAAATTTATGCCAAGGGTTTGACCCGCTGTCTTTAAAAAAATATTCAGACAGCAATTTGGTTTGCATGATAAAAGCAATCCCTATTATAGAGAAAAGCATAATAACGTCGGCCACACGCTCAGCCACAATAGTGCCAAAAGCTTTTTGAAACGGGATACCTTCGTATTTAGAAATGGCTGCCGCCCGAGCTACCTCTCCGGAACGCGGAATAACCAAATTGAGCAAATAAGCTACCAAAACCGTTAAAACACTATTGGTAAATTTGGGTTTATAGCCAAGAGGTTCTAATAAAAATTGCCACCTGTAAGCCCGTGACAAATGGCTCATTACAGCCAAAATAATCGATAAGAAAACCCAGCCATAATGGGCTGTTCTGAATGAGTTTTTAATAGATTCAAAATCGGAGGGTGTAAATTTTGACAATGAGTACCAAATAAGCCCCAGTCCAAAAAGAATTGGAAGGCTTATAAAAATAATTTTTCTGAGTTTTTTTGACAATTGTCTGAATTAAAGAATTGTTGAAAATATCACATGTCGCATGCAACATCTTTAAAGGGGCAAATATAGTTAATTTAGATTTTGAAGTTTATCTCTTTAAAATTATTATAGGGCAATATTATCTATAAGCCTTACACCTTCTATATAAGCGGCTATAAAAGCTCTGTATTTTTTTTTAGTATTGATTGTTTTTGCTTTTTTTAAAGTTTCGGCATCGGCAATAATAAAATATTCTAACTCTACAAAAGGTAATTTTTTAAATTTTGAATTTATTTCTTCGTATAATTCGTCAAGAGTCTTATTGTTAAAACCGGCTTTTATTTTTAGCAGGCTCTTGTAAATTACTACTGCTTTTTTTCGATATTGGGCCGATAACCTTTCATTACGAGAACTCATGGCGAGACCGCTTTTTTCTCTAAAAATAGGACAAGAAATAATTTTGACCGGTATTTTTAAATCGCTTACCATTTTTTTTATAATCAGTAATTGTTGATAATCTTTTTCACCAAAATAAGCATTGGTTGGTTTTACGATGTCGAACAAACGTTTGACGACCGTTCCAACGCCGTTAAAGTGACCCGGCCTGTATTTGCCTTCCATGACCTTTTCTAATCCGGAAAAATTAAAGTTTTTTGATGTCTCTTCATCGGGATAGATTTCTTTGACATTTGGCACATAAACAATATCGCATTGAACTCCTTCTAGAGCATCGATATCATCATTTAACGTTCTGGGATATTTTTTCAAATCATCTTGGTTGTTAAATTGTGTGGGGTTTACAAATATACTTACCACAACAATTTCGTTGTTTTCTTTAGCCTGTTCAATTAGTGATAAATGACCTTTATGCAGGGCGCCCATAGTGGGCACAAAACCAATGTTTTGATTGCTGTATTTTTTAGCCAGAAAAACTTGTAACGGTGCGCCTTCTCTAAAAACCTTCATACCAATTCTATAAATAACTGTTAAAACCTTGCAAACTTACTATATATAGACTAAATCTGCATAATTTTTAGTAATTTTGCATATTCTTTAATATTTAGAAGTGATTATGAGGGAAAAGAGAGTACTGTACGTGTCTTCTGAGGTGAGTCCCTATTTGCCCGAAAATGAATTGTCTAGAATGTCTTTTGAAGTGCCGCGAATGGTGCATCAAAAAAGTGGACAAATCCGTATTTTTATGCCTCATTTTGGTATAATTAATGAGCGTAGGCATCAATTGCACGAAGTCATTAGGCTTTCTGGTATGAACCTTATTATTAATGATATGGACATGCCCCTTATTATTAAGGTTGCTTCAATCCCCAAAGAACGCATGCAGGTCTATTTTATAGACAACGACGATTATTTTAAAAGAAAGGCTATTTACAAAGATGAAGACGGCAAGCTTTTCAGTGACAATGACGAACGTTCAATATTCTTTGCCAGAGGTGTTGTAGAAACCGTAAAGAAATTAAATTGGATGCCCGATATAATTCACGTTAATGGTTGGATGGCGTCATTATTGCCTTTATATCTCAGAACCTTTTATGCAGATGAACCTTTGTTTAAAAACAGTAAAATTGTAACCTCTCTTTTTAACACCAATAAATTTAGCGGTAAATTAAATGAGGCCCTTGTAGATAAATTAAAGTTTGATAAAATAGATGAAACCAAACTTAAAACCCTAAAAACACCAAGCTATTCTAACCTTCTTAAAATTGCTATAGAAAACTCTGATGCCGTTGTTAAAGGCACAGAAAAGCTTCCAAAACAAATTGAAGACTATCTCAAAAAAATAGACAAACCTGTTTTAGAATATCAAGATATGTCCACTTTTGAAGAAGCCTATCTCAATTTTTACACAAACCAAGTTTTAAATAACAAATAGTTTTCTTTTTTTTATGACGACAAAAATATTTAGTGTTAAATACATAATAATAATTATCGTATTTATAATGGGTCTTGTGGCTTGTGAAAGAGACTTTAGAGATATAGGTATAGCACTTGTTGATAATAGCAAGTTCGATACAAAAATACTGGTTTCTGATATAATCGCCTACAATAAAAATATTGACTCTGTTCGTGTAGATAGCTTGCCACAATACGTAATAGGCATTAATCTGAATAATACTTTTGGCAAAACGACGGCGGCCATAGCCACACAGGTTTCGCTTCCGCCCGCAGGAACCGATTTTGGTACAAATCCAACTTTAGACTCCGTAATTTTAGACATTCCGTATTACAACAGAAGAACAGGAACTATAAAAATAGAAAATCTCAGCACAGTAGATGAAAATGACTCTATAATAGTTCCCACTTTTCAGTTAGATTCTATTATTGGCGATCAGAGCATTCCTTTCACGATTACCGTTTCAGAATTAGGCACCTTTATAAATAGTTTAGACCCTATAGACCCTACAAAACGAAAGCTCTATTATTCGAATAGGACATATAAAACCATCGACCCACCTTTGTACTCCGGCCTTTTTACGCCAAATCCTGACGATACTGTTGCCTATATTAAGTACCGAAACCTCAACAATGAAGTCTTTGATATAGATACCATTAAACGGTCAAACAGCATTCCTTCCATTAAACTACCACTAAACGAAAGCTTTTTTTTAAACAACTTTATAAACCAAAACAATTCTGTCGTCTTGAGCTCTATTGATGAGTTTACGCGCTTTTTTAGAGGGCTATATATAAGCGCTTCGGGGTCTGATGGCTCTTTGATGACCTTGCCAATTAGAAATGGAAGTATTACCTTATTCTATTCTAATGATGTTTCTATAACCGATTCTGTCAATGTCACCACAATAAAACGCACAAAGCAAAAAATGATTTTCCCGCTGTCCGGAATTCGGACTAACAGATACGAGCATGATTATAGTTTAGCCAGTTCGGCTATTCAAACACGTCTGTCAAATCCCGATAAAATAAATGGCGAACAAAAACTTTACATACAAGGAGCCTCCGGTTCTATGATTGTTTTAAAACTTTTTAGCAATGATGATTTGGTGAGTATCCGCTCTAAAAATTGGCTGATTAACGAAGCCAACATCAAATTGTATGTTGACAAAGACGAAACCGGTAGTAGTTTACCTAATAGGTTGTTTCTCTTTAACTACGACAATAATGCCCATATTTTAGACATTATTTCGGAAGGCGCAACTATTTTTGGCGGACGCCTTCAACATGACAGCAATGGTGATCCTGATTTTTACAAATTTAGGATAACTGATTATATTGCTCGTGTTTTGAGACAAGAAAACCCTTGGCCTTCTTCAAAATTAGCGGTTAAAGTTTTTAGCCCTTATGACATTCCTTCTTTTTTAAGGCTTTCCGACACAATTATAAAACCTTTTAACTGGAATCCAAAAGGAGTTGCTATATTTGGCAATAAAGAATTGAGTGCTAAAAAATTATCCTTAGAAATATTTTATACAGAACCTAAAAACTAATCTTATTATGTGTGGCATTACCGGTTATATTGGCTATAGAGAAGCTTACCCTGTTATTATAAATGGTTTGCAACGCTTGGAATATAGAGGCTATGACAGTGCAGGTGTTGTTTTATATCACAATGATGAAATAAAGCTGGCTAAAACAAAAGGTAAAGTGGCTACACTTAAAAAATTGGTCTCGCAAAAAATTAATACTAAAGAGGCTACAGTAGGTATAGGTCATACACGTTGGGCTACACACGGGGTTCCTAATGATATAAACTCACATCCTCACACATCACAATCCGGAAATTTGGTTATAGTGCATAATGGGATTATTGAAAATTACGACACTATTAAAAAGGGACTTTTAAATAGAGGTTATGTATTTAAGAGTGATACCGATACCGAAGTTTTAATCAACTTAATAGAGGAAATTAAAACGGCTGAAAACATAAAATTGGGTAAAGCCGTTCAGTTAGCTTTAAATCAAGTTTTTGGGGCTTATGCTATTGCCGTGTTCGATAAAACAAAACCAAACGAAATTGTTGTGGCGCGTTTAGGAAGTCCTATTGCCATAGGAATAGGAAAAGACAATAGTGAATTTTTTGTGGCGTCAGATGCGTCACCATTTATAGAATATACAAAAAACACTATTTATCTTGAAGATGAAGAAATGGCTGTTATAAGATTGGGAAGAGATGTAAAAGTGCGTTCTATAAGTACCGATTCTTTAGTTGCCACCGAAATTCAAGAATTGGATTTAAATCTTGGCCAAATAGAGAAAAATGGTTATGAGCATTTTATGCTTAAAGAAATTTTTGAACAACCTAAGGCCATCGTAGATACTTACAGAGGACGTATGTTACCTAATAAAGGGATTATTAAAATGTCTGGTGTAGAAGATAACCTCGAAAAATTCTTAAATGCCAACCGTATTATAATAATAGCCTGTGGCACCTCATGGCATGCCGGGTTGGTTGCCGAATACCTTTTTGAAACGCTTGCGCGAATTCCGGTTGAAGTAGAATACGGTTCAGAATTTAGGTATCGCAACCCTATAATAACAGAAAAAGATGTCGTTATTGCTATCTCACAATCCGGTGAAACGGCCGATACACTTGCTGCCATCAAAATGGCAAAAAAAAGAGGCGCTTTTGTATTTGGTATATGCAACGTAGTAGGTTCTTCTATTGCGCGCGAAACACATACAGGGTCATATACCCACGCGGGTCCCGAAATAGGTGTCGCCTCAACAAAAGCTTTTACCACTCAAATTACGCTTCTAACTTTGGTCGCATTGCGTTTAGGCCGTGCTAATGGCAACCTCTCTGTACAAGAATTCCACAGATGTTTACAAGCCATGGAAATGATTCCTGACCAGATTGTATCTGTTCTTGCTAACGATGATCACATAAAGTATATCGCTTCTATTTATAAAGACGCCACCAATTGCTTGTATTTAGGGCGCGGTTATAACTTCCCTGTAGCTTTAGAAGGGGCATTAAAGCTCAAAGAAATTTCCTACATTCATGCCGAAGGTTATCCGGCCGCCGAAATGAAACACGGTCCCATCGCTTTAATTGACGAAAACATGCCTATTGTAGTAATAGCCCCTAAAAAAGGCCATTACGACAAGGTGGTAAGTAATATTCAAGAAATAAAATCTAGAAAAGGTCAAATCATTGCCATAGTTACCGAAGGCGATACCGTAGTTAAAGATCTTGCCGACCATGTTATTGAAGTACCCGATTGCCCTGAAGCTTTGTCGCCGCTATTAACAACTATCCCGCTGCAATTGCTATCGTATCACATTGCCGTTATGAGAGGCTGTCATGTAGATCAACCACGTAATTTAGCGAAGTCTGTTACGGTAGAGTAAAGGACTTTTATTTATTATTAAAAACATTCATAGTGTTTGCCAATCCGGCTAAGCCAAAAGATTCTATCGCCTTACAGGCTTTTTC
>CAZMBM010000109.1:0-7438 GCA_964564475.1 uncultured Flavobacteriaceae bacterium
ATTGTTTTGTAAAGATATTTAAATACATTTAATACGAAAACGATATCGTAAATAATATTAAAAAACACGTTAAAATAGCTTTTAAAATAAACATAAGAGCTTAGAATTAAGTACCTTTGTGCTTTAATTAAACCTTATGAAAAAAGCACTTTATATTGCCACGACAGAACCTGGGAGTGGTAAGTCTATCATAGCTTTAGGCCTGTTTCATATGCTTTTAGGAAAAGGCGCTAAAGTAGGGTATTTCAGACCCATTATTGGCGATACACACATACAAAATACCGACAACCATATAGATACTATTCGCACGTATTTTAATTTAGATTTCAAACCCGAAGAGGCTTTTGCTTTTACGCGAAATGCGGTAACTATTAAACGCAATGAAGGTAAGATTGACGAAATTTTAAACGTTATTATAGAGAGATATAAGGCTATTGAAGCTAAAAACGACTTTGTTATTGTAGAGGGAACCGATTTCTCTAATGAAGGCTATGCCTTTGAGTTAGATGCCAATGTTTTGATAGCTAAAAACTTAGGAATACCTGCTTTAATTGTTGGTAGGGCCGATGATAAAACTACAGAAGAGTGTATAGGCGCTTTGCATATGGCTTACGATTCTTTTAAAGACAAAGAAGTGGAGGTGTTAGGTATTGTTGCCAATAAGGCAGCTAATGATAAGTTACAGATACTTAAAAAAGGTTTAGAAAAAAATCTTCATAAAGATATCTTAATAGACGTCATACCTAAAATAGACTTATTGGCGAATCCTACAATTAAAGAAATTGTGCAAAACCTCCATGCTGAAGTTTTGTTTGGAAATGATTTCTTACACAATCAAACAAGTATCTTTGTTGCCGGTGCTATGCAATTGCGCAATTTTCTAACCCACCTTAAAGAAGACTGTTTTGTTGTCATGCCGGGAGATAGAGCCGATATACTCTTAGCCACCTTGCAAGCCAATATATCGTCAAAATACCCCAAAATTTCGGGGATAGTTTTAACAGGCGGTTTAAGACCCGAAAAATCTGTTTTAAAACTCATTAAAGGTTTGTCGGCTGTTGTACCCATTGTAGCGGTAAACGAAGGAACCTTTGCCGTTACTAATAAAGTGGGTGCTATTAAATCGCAAATTTATGCCGATAATATAGTTAAGATTCGCACATCAATTAGGACTTTTGAAAAATATATCGATACTGAGGCATTAAATAAAAGACTTGTAGACTTTAAACCCGAAGGTATTACGCCTAAAATGTTTCAATACAATTTGCAACTACGCGCTAAGAGCCTGCGTAAACATATTGTATTGCCCGAGAGCGACGACGAACGTATTTTAAAGGCTGTGGCACGACTCCAAACGTTAGATATTGTAGATATTACACTTCTTGGCGATAAAAGAAAAGTTAAAAACCTTTTGACACGAAAAGGGATTCATCTCAATCTTAAAAAACTCCGAATCATTAACCCCATAAGCTCTGAGTACTACAATGATTATGTAGAAACTTTTTATAACTTACGACGTCACAAAGGTATAGACCATACGGTTGCCAAAGATTTGATGACCGATGTGTCGTATTTTGGTACGATGATGGTATATAAAGGTCATGCCGACGGTATGGTTTCGGGAGCCGCCCATACCACACAACACACCATTCGCCCGGCTTTACAATTTATAAAAACCCGTCCCGGTGTAAGTGTGGTGTCGTCTATATTTTTTATGTGTTTAGACGACCGTGTGTCGGTTTTTGGCGATTGCGCCATTAATCCCAATCCCAATGCAGCGCAATTGGCCGAAATTGCTATTTCATCAGCCATATCTTCTAAAGCATTTGGCATTGAACCCAAAATAGCTATGCTGTCTTACTCATCGGGTAAAAGTGGCAAAGGTGAAGAGGTTGATAAAGTCCGCAAAGCGACCGAAATGGTTAAAAAATTACGACCCGATTTAGAAATAGAAGGCCCTATTCAATACGATGCAGCCGTAGATAAACGTGTAGGATTAAGTAAATTACCCGATTCTAAAGTGGCGGGGCAAGCCAATG
Organism: uncultured Flavobacteriaceae bacterium; assembly: GCA_964564475.1. Taxonomy (GTDB): domain Bacteria; phylum Bacteroidota; class Bacteroidia; order Flavobacteriales; family Flavobacteriaceae; genus CG1-02-35-72. Next base: position 2,040 of record CAZMBM010000109.1, read on the forward strand.
TGCTTATCTTTCCCGACTTAAACACAGGTAACAACACTTACAAAGCGGTGCAACGCGAAACAGGTGCTTTAGCCATTGGACCGATGTTACAAGGTCTCAACAAACCCATAAACGATTTGAGCCGAGGTTGTACCGTAGAAGATATTTTTAACACTGTGATTATTACCGCCATTCAGGCACAAGACCTTTAAAGCGATGTATATTTTAGTCATAAATTCGGGCAGTTCTTCTATTAAATATCAATTATTATCAATGCCTCAACAAGCGGTTCTTAGTAGTGGTATGGTAGAGCGTATAGGTTTAGATAAAGCGCAACTTCACTATAAAACAGCTACGCAAAATATTAATTTAACTACAGATATTTCCTCACATAAAGTAGGGTTAGAAAAAATTGTCAATTTGTTGTTAGATGCACAAACAGGTGTCATTAAAAATGCCGGAGATATTCTAGCTGTAGGGCATAGGGTGGTTCACGGCGGCAGTACTTTTGCCAAAACCACAATTATTACCCCGGCCGTAAAACAAAAAATAAAAGACTTGTTTGCCTTGGCACCCTTGCACAATCCGCCCAATTACGAAGGTATTTTGGTGGCCGAAGAATTATTTCCCAAAGCAGTGCAAGTGGCTGTTTTTGACACGGCTTTTCACCAAAGCATTCCACAAAAAGCCTATCAATATGCCATTCCGACGCAGTTTTTGGATGAAAATCACATTCGTTTGTACGGCTTTCACGGCACGAGTCACAGGTATGTTACCAAAAAAGCCATTGCTTATTTGGGGTTAGAAAAATCTAAACTCATCAGCATACATTTGGGTAACGGCTGTAGTATGACAGCTGTAAAAGACGGTAAAAGCATAGACCACAGTTTGGGTTTTGGCCCTATGAATGGCTTGATAATGGGTACGCGCAGTGGCGATATAGACCAATCAATTATATTTTATTTGGTCGATAAATTGGGCTATATTTTAGCAGAAGTCAATACGCTATTACAAAAGCAAAGTGGTATGCTGGGTTTGACGGGTTACAGCGATTTACGCGATATAGAAGCCCAAGCAGAAAAAGGCAATAAAGCCTGCCAATTGGCCTTAGATATGAATGCTTATCGTATTAAAAAATACATCGGTTCTTATATGGCCGCTCTCAATGGGGTTGATGCCCTGATTTTTACGGCTGGTATTGGTGAGCATTCACCAACGATGCGTCGTTTGGTATGTAAAGATTTAAACTATTTGGGTATTGAACTTGATAATGCTAAAAATGCCGATTATAAGAATGGTATTGCCGAGATTCAATCGGCTACTTCTATGGTAAAGATATTGGTTATTCCCACAAATGAAGAGGCCGAAATAGCGCAACAGGCTTATGGTTTGATTAAGGATAATTATTAAACTATTGTGATTTACCACGACGTCTGAATACTTCGCGGAGCGTGCGGAACAGTGTGACGTAGCAATCTCTCAAAAGAGTGTGGCAAACCTTCATGAAATCACCACGCCTCAGCGAAGTTGAGGCTCGTGAAAACGTTTTTGTAAATGTAGTCTGCCGTAACTGGCTTTTAAATGCAATTTTAATATAGAGAAATGTCCCCTTGAGGGGACATTTCTCCTAAGTATATTTTTTATAATTCCTCCCAAACGAGCCAGCCTTTGGCGGAAGGAGATAATTGAAAGTGTGCATGTTTAGTAAAATAAAAAAAACTTAATACTAGCTACTAAATACTCAGTACTCAGTCTTGTCCTCTAAAGCCTCCCATTTATTAAAAGGCTCTAAGGCAATATCACGTGCACATTGCTCAAAGGGAATACTGCGTTTATCGAAATCTAAAGCAATTTCTTTATAGATAAAATCATCATCAAAACCTATATGGGCCGCATCGGCTTTGGTGCTTCCGTAATAAACCTTATCGGGTCGTGCCCAATAAATAGCGCCTAAACACATAGGGCAGGGTTCGCAAGATGTATAAATAGTGCATCCGGTTAGCTGAAAAGATTTTAAATTTTTACAGGCATCGCGTATGGCATTTACTTCGGCATGGGCTGTGGGGTCGTTGGTAGAGGTCACTTTGTTATGGCCTCTACCTACAATGGTGCCGTCTTTAACAACAACACAGCCAAAAGGACCTCCTTCATTATTTTTGAGGCCTTTTAAAGCTTCGTCAACGGCAGCTTTTATGTATTTTTTATGATCTGTCATCTTATTTTAAACTTCCCACCATATCTTCGGGTTTAACCCATGCGTCGAATTCTTCGGCAGAGAGAAATCCTAAATTAACGGCTTCTTCTTTTAAGGTGGTGCCGTTTTTATGGGCTGTTTTGGCAATTTTAGCGGCTTTCTCGTAACCTATTTTTGTATTTAAGGCCGTAACCAGCATAAGCGAATTATTGAGTAACTCGGTTATACGTTCGTAATTAGGTTCAATACCTGAAACACAGTTATTTGTAAAAGAAAGGCAAGCGTCGCCAATGAGTTGTGCCGATTGTAAAATATTAGCTGCCATAAGCGGTTTAAATACATTGAGCTCGAAATGACCTGTAGCCCCACCCATTGTAATGGCTACATCGTTACCCATAACTTGCGCCGCTACCATAGTAAGGGCTTCAGATTGTGTTGGATTGACTTTCCCCGGCATAATAGAAGAACCGGGTTCGTTGGCGGGAATGATGATTTCGCCAATGCCCGAGCGGGGACCGGAAGCTAATAAACGAATGTCGTTGGCGATTTTCATACAACTAACAGCTAATTGTTTTAAAGCGCCATGAGTTTCTACAATAGCATCGTGAGCTGCCAAAGCTTCAAATTTATTGTCGGCTGTCTTAAAAGGAAGTCCGGTAAATTCGGCGATATATTTGGCTACTAAAACGTCGTATCCTTTTGGTGTATTGATACCGGTACCCACAGCGGTGCCACCCAACGCTAATTCAGACAGGTGTTCTAAAGTATTGTTTAAGGCTTTTAAGCCATGTGTTAATTGTGCGGCGTATCCCGAAAATTCTTGACCTAAAGTCAGAGGTGTGGCATCCATTAAATGAGTGCGGCCAATTTTTACCACATTGGTAAAAGCTTTGCTCTTTTCTAAAAGGGCATCGCGTAAAGCGGTAACACCGGGAATAGTAACATCGACAATTTTTTTATAGGCAGCAATGTGCATACCTGTAGGAAAAGTATCGTTAGAAGATTGTGATTTGTTTACATCGTCGTTAGGGTGGATAAACTTTTCTTTGTCGGTCAGTTTTCCGCCGTTGTTAACGTGGGCTTTGTTGGCAATAACCTCGTTGCAATTCATATTACTTTGTGTACCCGAACCGGTTTGCCAGATAACGAGCGGGAATTCATCAAATAATTTTTCTGCTAAAATTTCATCGCATACCGTAGCGATAGCATCTCTTTTGTCTTGAGACAAAACACCTAAATCGCAATTGGCATAAGCTGCGGCTTTTTTGAGGTAAGCAAAGCCGGTAATAATTTCTCTAGGCATAGAGGCAGGAGTGCCTATTTTAAAGTTATTACGAGAGCGTTCTGTTTGGGCGCCCCAAAATCTATTTTCGGGAACTTGAACTTCGCCAATGGTATCGTGTTCTATTCTGTATTTCATCGTGATTAAATTTAAATAAATAGCACACAAAGTTACAAAATAGCGCAATGCCAGAGGTGAGAATTATCAGTTTTATCCGCCAAACTCTTCATCGCCACCAAACCCTCGACCTCGTTGCGACCTTTGACGTTTTTTCTTTTGGTTAAACCTGTAACTAAAAGCTAAGTTTACACTGCGCTGCCTAAATTGGAATGCGCTTTTAGATACAGTATTGGGTGTGTAGTTGGTTCCTGAGAATTTTCGTGAGTTAAAAAGGTCTGATACATTAAAGGTTAAAGTTCCTTTTTTCTTGAGAATATCTTTACTTAAAGACACATTGGTAGAAAAAATACCATTGCGTTCTGTTTGAGCTGTTTTAGAAGGGCCTATATAAAATAAAGTAGTTTGCCAATCTATAGCACTTGGGAGTGTTACTTTTGAACTCATACGAATAAACCAGCTGGTGTTGTCGGCATCAAAATTACGACCGTTAAAGTCGCCACGTGTTTGTTGCTGAAATAGGTTAAAACTAGAATTAAAACGCCATTTTCTTGAAGGATTGTAATTAACATCCAGTTCGAAACCGTATCGGGTTTCTGTAGCTAAATTTATAGGCATTCTTAAAATTATGGGTATGCCATCTACTGTAAAATCGCCGGTTTCTTCAGAAATAAAAGTAAAATTACCGGTAGAATGATTGTAATAAATAGAACTGTTAAGTGTTAATTTATTAATTCTGTTTAAATAACCTATTTCGTAACTACTCGTATAAGAGGGGTTTATGTCGGGATTTCCCGAAAATAAATTGGTAGCACTAGATCTGGTAGGAAAAGGGTTTACAAAACGAGAACGCGGTCTTCTAATACGTCTGTTAAATCCTACGGTAAGTTTTTCGGTGTCACTAAACTCGTAATTAAAATTTATTGTAGGAAAAAGGTTGACATAATTTTTATCAAAATTTTCATTTGTTGTTAGCAGACGAATTTTGGCGTCGGTAATCTCTACTCTTAATCCTAATAAAAATGAGAATTTTTTAATTTTTGTACCGTATTGCGAATACACGGCGTGTACATTTTGAGCAAAACTCAGCAGATTGGTAAAGTTAGCATCGCTTACGCGTTCGCCTGCCAGATTTAGGGTGTCTAATCTATAATCGGTAATAAGTTTTTCGTTTTCACTTTTAAAGCCTATTTCAAACTGGCTGTTCTTTTTGATAGGTAAAACATAATCGCCTTGTAGCAGTAAATTACGTCTGTAAACATCTGTTGTAACAAATTCTTGGTCAATTAGTGCAAGATTTGGAAAAATATTGTTCTCTACAATCTTTCCGTCAGAGAATTGTGTGCTTTCGTCCAATTTAATATCCAGGCTCAACTCGTGGTCAGACTTTTTAAATTTTTTGGTGTAATTTAGAGCATATTCAGTAGTCTTATCGTCACGATTTGTATTGTCTTGACGTTCTGATTCTGCCGATAAGGTATAGTCTTCAAAAAACTTTTTAGAATCGTTAAAGGTATTGTTTTTACGTCCGGATTGGCGGTAAAAAATGGAACCGGTAATTGAGCTCTTTTTACTGAGATAGTATTCTACGCCGGCTAAGGTGTTAAGATTGTTACTTTTTCGACCAAAAAAACGATCTTCATGGAGGAAACGTTCACCAGATGTATTTCCAAAATTTTCCTGTCGGATAGTCGAATTACCGGGTGTACTGCGGTAATCGAAAGACGAATTGGTGAAAATATTAAACTTTTTAGTACGGTAGTTTATGTTTGGATTAAATCCAATTCTATCCGGATTACCTAAAGTAAGTTGGGTTGAACCGTTAAA
>CAZMBM010000110.1:0-7323 GCA_964564475.1 uncultured Flavobacteriaceae bacterium
ATAAAAACGGGCTTGCCTACTATGTGGTCAAACGGGACAAAGCCCCAGTAGCGTGAATCTTCAGTGTTATCGCGGTTGTCACCCATCATCCAATAATAGTTTTGTTTAAAGGTGTATTTTGTGGCTATTTTTCCATTTATATAAATATTATTACCGCGGACTTCTAAATCGTTTTTTTCGTATTCGCCAATTATCTTATTGTAAAAAGGAAGATTGTCTAAATTTAGCATCACTGTTTTGCCTTTTTCGGGGATATACATCGGTCCAAATTGATCGCGATTCCAATTTAATTTCCTGTCGTGCGGAAAAACATCTTCTTCAAATCCTTTAGGATATACCTCACGTGTCATACCTACAACCAGTGGGTTTTTTGACAGACGTTTGGCATCGTCCTCGTCAAGATTCAATAGGTAATTGCCATTTTGATAGCGCCCCCACTCTCTTACATGATAACGTTTTTCAATACTAATTGAACTTAACATCTGTCCGCCTGTATTGACTATATAATTGAATTGTGTTTTGGCACGGTCGGGTAAAACGGTTCGTTTACCGTTAATATATACATATCCATCTACAATGCTCAAAGTATCTCCGGCAATACCCACACAGCGTTTTACATAATTCGACTTTTTATCGATGGGTTTTCTGATTTTACGATCGGGTGTTTTAAAAAATTGAAAAACCGTATCGGCCGGCCAATTAAACACCACAATATCATTGCGCTCTATTTTTTGTAAGCCGGGAAATCTAAAATAGGGCAATTGGGGCTTGCTCAAATACGATTTAACGCCCAAAAATGGCAAGGTGTCATGCACCATAGGCGCGGCTATAGGCGTCATAGGGGTTCTGGCTCCGTAATGAAATTTGCTTACAAAAAGAAAATCGCCAATTAACAACGATTTTTCTAAAGATGACGTGGGTATGGTGTAGGGTTGCATAAAATAGGTATGTACCATAGTGGCCGCCACAATCGCAAAAACTATTGAGCTTACCCATTCGCCTGTGTTGGTACGCGGTTTAAGACTGCGTTTTTTAATATAATCGCCAGAACCCATGTAATTGAAATAAAAAATATACAGACCTAAAGTCAATATTACCAACCAAGTATCTTTGCTTGAATTATGTCCAAAACTGCGAATGGTTTCTACCCAAAGTACCGGAAACATCAATAAGTTTATGATGGGAATAAACAATAAAATAACCCACCATTTGGGGCGATTTATAATTTGCATAAGTACTACCGCATTGTATATTGGTACAATAGCTTCCCAAGCTTGACGCCCGGCTTTGACATAAAGTTTATAGGTACCTAAAAAGTGGAGAATTTGTATGGCTATAAAAAAGTAAAATAGTTGTATGAGTGTCATTTTTTATTCAGTTAATTTATTTTAATCTGTCAAATGTATAGATTTGACCTTGTTAGTATTCTTTTTGTGCGCAATTTAACCAATGTTTAACACATCTTTCATGGTGAAAATACCTTGTTTACCTTTCAGCCATTCAGCTGCCATTACAGCACCTAAAGCAAATCCCTCACGGTTAAATGCTTTGTGTTTTATGGTTATTTCGTCAACAGCGCTGGTGTAATTTACCCAATGTGTACCTGGTACATCAGGCAAACGCTTGGCTTTTATTTTTATAATATCCTTATCGGATGTATCGCCGCATTGCCAATCGGTATAGTTACTGTTTTTTATAATTTGTTCGGCCAAACTTATGGCTGTACCACTGGGCGCATCCTTTTTTTGTGTGTGGTGGGTCTCTTCAATATTAACCTTATAATCGTCAAATTTCTGCATTAATTTGGCTAATTTCACATTCAATTCGAAAAATAAATTGACACCTAAACTAAAATTTGACGCATAGATAAAGCCGCTCTTATACGTCTTACAAAGGGCAACAGCGTCATTGTATTTATCTAACCAACCCGTTGTTCCCGACACCACAGGGATTCCCTGTTTTAAAGCTGTTGTGATATTATTAAAAGCAGCGCTAGGGATACTAAAATCTATGGCCACATCCGCTTGAGCGAAATCAAAATCCTCCGAAATATCATTTTCTAATTTGGCTACAATTTTATGTCCACGGACAATGGCTATTTTTTCAATAGTCTTGCCCATTTTGCCGTATCCTAAAAGTGCTATTTTCATCTTAATTGATAATTATGGTTGTAGAAAGCCCAAAGACTGGCCGACTGGTATCGGGTGTATAAATGATACTGGGTTTAAAACTGACATTACTGTCAATCGGTCTATCGATAATATGCGCATCAACATTGGCCTCTATAATATTTAAGGCATAAAAAGCTATGGTTAAAAACATAGATAAATCGCGATTTTGCCTAAATGTCTTTTGGGCACTGATTAAACCTGCATCAGAAATCAGCCCTGCAAACTCGTCGGGCTTACCTGCCAATCGTAATTTATAAGCACGACGGTACTGTTTTAAATCTGAATTATTTTTAAAATAAAAATAGGAACTCGTTCCTAAAGCCCCATAAACAATCGGAATCTTCCAGTATTTCTTATTGTAGGCCTGACCCAATCCGGGCAGTACTGCCGAATAAAAAGCGGCCTTAGCCGGTGCTAAGGGGTTAATTAAATCGTCCGAAAATATGGTATCCTTACGCACTTTAATACCGGCTCTTTTAGCTTGAGCCAACAGGCTTAAAGAAGCGAGAAAAATTGTGAAAAAAATAAGTGCTTTTTTCATTTAAAGCAATAGTTTTTTAAGACGTTCCAAATCGGCTTCATCTGTAAAAGGTATTTCTATTTTACCCTTTCCTTGTGCGTTAGATTTAATTTGTACCCTCTTGCCCAGTTTCGATTTAAAATCAGATTCTATTTGGGTTATCAATGGTGATCTACGGTTTGTTTTAACTTTTTTAGCACTATTTGAATTGACTGAATCTTTGAATTTTCTCACCAAATCTTCTGTCTGCCTCACAGATAATTTGTGTTTTAAAATTTGTTCGTAAATAGCCAGTTGTTTGTCTTGTGTGTCAATATTTATTAGTGCCCTGCCATGCCCCATACTGATAAACCCATCACGCATACCGGTCTGAACGATAGGATCTAACTTTAACAAACGTAAAAAATTTGTAACTGTTGACCTCTCTTTTCCAACCCGTTTACTCAATTGCTCTTGGGTTAAGTTAATCTCTTCCAACAAACGCTTATACGATAAGGCCACTTCTATGGGGTCGAGGTCTTTACGCTGAATATTTTCTACCAAAGCCATAGCCAACATTTCTTGATCATTGGCTGTTCTTATATACGACGGAATGCTTTTTAAACCTATTAATTTAGAGGCCCTGTAGCGGCGCTCACCCGATACGAGTTGAAATTGATTGTGTGACAATTTTCTAAGTGTAATAGGCTGAATGATCCCCAATTCTTTAATAGAGTCGGCTAACTCGTTTAAGGCTTTTTCGTTGAAGTAAGTTCGTGGCTGATAGGGGTTTTCTACTATTTTATCTAATTCAACATCTATAATTGTATCAACAACATCTGCTTTATTTTTAGCAAATGATTCATTTATTTCGGTTTCAGTAGCCGATTTTAAAATAGCCGATAAGCCACGTCCTAGGGCTTGTTTTTTAGTTGCCTTTGCCATGTGTATTCTTTTTAAGAATTTCGTGTGCTAAATTAATATAATTTATGGCACCACGACTTGTGGCATCGTAAGCAATGATACTTTCGCCAAAACTGGGCGCTTCGCTTAAGCGTGTGTTCCTGTGAATAATGGTTTTAAACACCATATGCCTAAAGTGTTTTTTAACCTCTTCTATCACCTGATTTGAGAGGCGTAAACGCACGTCATACATTGTAAGTAACAAGCCCTCTATATCTAGATTGGCATTGTGCACTTTTTGAACACTTTTTATGGTATTTAAAAGTTTTCCCAAACCCTCCAGGGCAAAGTATTCACATTGAATAGGTATGATAATTGAATCGGCCGCGGTTAAAGCATTTAAAGTAATTAATCCCAACGATGGTGCACAATCAATAATAATATAATCGTAATCGTCTTTAACAGGTAACAGTGCTTTTTTAAGCATATATTCCCGATCCATTTTATCGACCAATTCAATCTCAATAGCTACCAAATCTATGTGTGATGGCATAAGCCACACATTTGGAGAATTCGTTGAAATGATAACTTCTCTTGCTGTAGCCTGATGCTCTAAAACCTGATAAGTTCCTTTTGCAATAGTGTCTATATCAACCCCTAATCCAGATGAGGCATTAGCTTGCGGATCGGCATCTATCAGTAATACTTTTTGTTCTAAAACGCCTAATGCGGCCGCTAAATTAAGCGATGTGGTGGTTTTACCTACGCCCCCTTTTTGATTGGCTACGGCTATTATCTTTCCCATTAAAACTTTACGGTTTTTAAGGCTATAAAAATACAATTATTTATGAGTTTCTGAAATGAAGTTGTAAACAAAAAACCACCAAAAAAAATCTTTTTTTTGGTGGTTTTAGTCGGCTTAACAGGTCTCTTTTATTTTTGGTTTTCAGGGTATAAAATGGCTAATACATAGCCTTTTCTCAGATATTTTCTGGCTACTTTTTTAATATCCTTAGCCTTTAATGAAGTTATTTTTTTTGCCTGTCCAAGTATTTTAGCTTTATCTTCTCTGTCGTAATCGGCATCTTTTAAAGCATTTATCCAATATTTATTTTTCTTTAGGTTTTCTTTATATCCCAACAATTGGGCTTCTCTGACCTTAGATACATCTTTTTCTGTAGGACCTTTATCTATAATTTTTTGCAATTCTGCCAAGGCTGCCTCTTTAAGTTTTTCGACATTTTCAGGTCCACAAGGAAAAGAAATGGTAAAACTATATGAACCATAGGGATATTTGTTCATACTTCCTCTAGCCCCAACACCATACACACCGCTCTCTTCTTCGCGTAATTTTTCGACTAATTTAATAGACAAAATTTCGCCTAAGGTCTTGAGTAAATAAGCGTCTTTTGCGCTGTACTTTGCCTCTCCTGAAAATTTGATGGTTACACTACTCTTGGGCTCCGTTCCTTTTTTGAATATTTTTTTATGTGAACCTGATAGGGGTCTAAATCCGTAGTCTTTAAAATTTTCTTTAACACCATTGCTCGGCAAACTTGCTATGTATTTCTCAACGTATTGTTTTAATTTGGCTTCATCAAAATTACCTACAAAGTAGAAATTGAAATCGCCTGCATTGGCAAAACGCTCTTTGTATTTTTGATAGGCCAAATTATAATCTGCTTTATCATAATCTTTGGGTGTTGGAAACCCTATAAATCTGTCATTTCCTTGGTTTAAGTAACTTTCAAATTCAATCATAAAATAAAAACTGGGATTGGATAAAATGCTTCCCAAAAAGGCTTTTTGTTTGGCTACATAAGAATTAAAAGCTTTTTCATCTTTGTTTAAAGCTGTAAAATACAGGTAGGTTAACTGAAACATACTTTCCAAATCTTTGGGAGTAGCATTTCCTGAAATACCTTCACTGTTTCCATGAATGTAAGGTCTTACATTAACTATTTTACCTGAGAGCATCTTACCTAAATCTGTTTTATTAAAACCATTTACACCGGCTTCTGTCAAACCTCCGTTAGCCACGGCTACTTTCTTTAAAACTTCTGTATTATAAAGTGATGTGCCCCCGTAGCTAAAAGCTTCCATTAAGACTTCGTCATCTTTAAAATCGGTTTTTTTATACACAACAGTCGCACCGTTAGACAATGTTAAGGTCGTTGTACCCAAAGTCATATCTTTTACTTCATCAATAATTTTTCCGGCGGTCGGCATTTCAGTCATTAAAGTCTCACCTAAGTCTGAATCTTTATAGGGTTTTATATCGGCTTTTTCAACGGCGGCTAAAACATCTAATACTTGTTGTTCGGTAACTACCGGTACACCGTCTTTTTTAGTGCCGGTTAAAACAACCACCCTGTTATCTTTATGTAAATAATTATTTATTAAGGCATTAATTTCACTTAAATTTACATTGGGTAAGGTTTTTTTATAAAAATTTAATTCCCATGTTATACCGGGCATCGGTGTGTGTTCTAAGTAGTTATTTACATACTTTCGCACATACACGTCAGACTCTGTTTTGTCTTTGTTTTTATACGATTTTTCTAAACCGGCCAATACTTCTTTTTTAGCACGTTCAAATTCACCTTTCTGAAAACCGTAGCGTTTTACACGTTCGTTTTCTTCTAACAATACTCTTAAAGCTGTTAATTGTCCTGTAGGACTTGTCATGGCAAAAGATTGGTAGGCATTTTTACTACGTGCCCATGTGCCGCCGTAATACGAAAATCCAAACACAAAAGGCGGTTTTTCACTGTTGGTCAATTCGTTTAATCTATTGTTAATCATTTCAGAGAACATGCGTCTTAGCAATTGATTCCTGTAATCATCAATTGTAACAACATCCTTGGGTAAATCATAGTCTTTATACAACAATTGTACCTGATTAAAAGTAGCTTCTTTATCGGTTTCTACAGCTATCAAAGTTTCATTGTGTGTAGGAACGTCAAAAACTTTACGCTTACGCGGATTAACGGCTTTAGGCGCCTTGCTAAAATGGGCTTTAATTTTAGCTTCCAGTTTATCAACATCAACATCGCCCACAGCCACAACGGCCATTAAATCGGGACGATACCAATCTTTTTTAAATCGACGGATAATTTTATGGTCAAAATTTTCTAAGATTTCTTTTTTACCAATGGGTAAGCGTTTGGCATATTTAGAATTATGCATAACTTTTGGCAAGTACTTTGCCAACATACGCTTACTTGCCCCCAGACCTAAACGGTATTCTTCTAAAACAACACCGCGTTCTTTATCTATCTCCTCATCGCTTAGCAATGAATTAAAAGCCCAATCTTCTAATATTTGGAAGCCCTTATCTAATTTTTCGTCGTCATCACTCGGAATAGGCAAAATATAAACTGTTTCATCAAAACCTGTGTAAGCATTTAAATCGGCGCCAAATTTAACGCCTATGCTTTGAAGGTAATCTACCAATTCATTTTTTTTAAAATTTTTAGTGCCGTTAAAATTCATATGCTCCATAAAGTGAGCTATCCCTTGCTGATCGTCATCTTCTAAAATAGATCCGGCATTTACCACAAGTCGTAATACGACTTTATCTTCAGGTTTGCCATTATTTCTGATGTAGTAAGTTAACCCATTTGACAATTTGCCCATTCTCACATGAGGATCTAGTGGAATTAAATTCTGATTAATCTCAACATTTTTTTGAGGGGGGTCTTTAATAGTTTGGTTTTGTGCAAACGATTGGCCAATAATAAATAAAAT
>CAZMBM010000111.1:0-7293 GCA_964564475.1 uncultured Flavobacteriaceae bacterium
AGATATCAAAAAAACATGTTTAGCAAAAAATAACAGTCAGCGCTTCACTCAAAGTGAAGCCCTGACTTGTTTAGTATTGATACGATGACTCCAAAGTCATCGTATCAATTTGTTTTTGGTAGGGGTTTTTTAATTTTCCTTTTGACGTTATTTTAATGTTAGTAGATTTTCCGCTATACAAATCGTTTGTTAATATGTTTGTCGTTTTCCTATGTTTGCTAATTTTAGTATAAATATTATATGGGGTTTACATTATTTATTCTAATTTGATTCTAAGTGACTCATAATTATCTGAAATAAGCCCAATTAATCCAACTACCGTTTCTCCTTTTTTAATAACGCGTCCAATAATATTATACTCACTAATTTCAGATTCGAGCTTTTTATTTGCAGAACTTGCAACAATATAGTTTCCGCCAGCTAATCCGGGTCCAACAACTAATCCAATAGGAGTAGAGCTCGTAGTTTCTTGCACGCCATAATTATTAGTTTTAGTAACATATAAATTCATTGGAGTTAAAAGTAGATACCATAGATAAGATGCGGGTTTTTGTTTTAAAATAGAGATTGTTCTTTTATTTTCATAAATAGAAATTTGCTTTCCGTTTGAATCAACAAGTAATAAATCTTTCCCAAATGTTAAATCTTTTTCTGAATTATTATGAATCTTTAGGGCTACAAGTCTTATACCTTTTTTTGTTTCTTTTTTAGCATATTTTTTATCTAATAAATTGTATTTGTATTCAAGAATAACTCCTTGTTTTTCGTTTTTGGAATTGAAAGTTAATTTATCAGGATTAATCATTTTGTATCCTGATGCACAGCTATTTAATAACATTGTAATTGTTAATAATAAAGTAATTCTTAATAATTTCATTTGTTTTATTTTAAGGTTAATTTTATACTGTTTATGTCAAATCTTAAATAAAGTATAATGCGAAGACATGTTAAGTTTCAATTGGTATATATTTGACGATAAGCAAAGCTAGCTTTTTTTTTTAAAAGCAATAAAGTTGAAAAGTATTTAATCTTCCTTCGCATTCCGCTTCGGCGCTCCGAAATTTCGGGAGAGAAGACTTGGTTTAACCTGCCTGCCGGGCAGGCTTGAGTTGAGGTAGTTTATTATAAAGTAGGTCAACCAATTTGCGTCTTTGCGAATGACACCTCTTTTTTTATCCATTATTCACAGTTTGGTATTATAAACAATCAGAAAAAATCAAGTTCTCTTTTTATCTATAAAATACGCTATACCTGCAAATAAAAAGTAAAATACTAAAGCCGATACGGTTAAAGATTTAATATCGTCGTTGGCAGGTAAGACAAAGAGATTTAAATAATTTATCAGCAATAAAAAAGCCACAAAGACCAATGCAACATAATTACCAATTTTTGAAACCGCTTTAGTTTTTTTAAGGTAATAAATCAAACCTAAAATAAGTAAAACCGCTTCTGCAACATAGGTTAATATTTTACTGTGCCACAAACCAAACCCGAATTTTGGTTGGCCGCTAATTAAAGGTAAATCGGGGGTGTGTACAATTAAATCGGTAAACCAATGCGATAAGACAGCCAAGGCCATTATAAGAGCTATACGCTTGTTGTTAGATTTGTCTTTAGCAAATAGATAACGGTATAAAATATAAAATAAAGCTGCCCAAATAAAGCTGCCCAATAAACCGTGTGTAAAGGGATAGAAGTCCATATTAAAATCGTTAACGGCCGTAAAGCCTTTTACAAATTTTAAATGTTCTATACCCGCTACCACAAACGGAAAAAACAGAATGTCAACAAATTGTGTAGCGATAAAAAGCATACCCAACGAAGCCTTTTTTTCTACACCTTTTAAAGCGAAAGCCGCCGCATAATGACCTACGAACATAATTTAATGTTTTAAGATTTTCAAATATAGCAAATTAATATTATTAAATTAAGAGTGTGTTTTTTACTGATTTATATCATTTTTTTAGTCCCGTTTTATGCCGAATTTTAAGGTCTCAAAAGAAGAGTACTATGAGAGAAATGGTTAACAAACCTGTTGCTGTAATTATGACGCGAGATGTTATAACCATAGATGTTGATGGCGATTTAAACAACGCTTGTAGTATTTTTAGAGAAAAGAAAGTCCGTCATTTACCCGTAGTAAAAGGTGATAGGCTTGTAGGTATTCTAAGTTATAATGCCGTTTTAAGATTGAGTTTTGGCGAAGTTTATGACGATAAATCGGCTATAGATGCAACCCTTTATAAACTCTTAAAACTAGAGCACGTAATGGTTGAAAACCCTATTAAGGTCAAGCCCGATGACAGTATTAAAAAAGTAGCCAAAATACTGATTAAGAATAAGTTTCACGCGTTGCCCGTTGTAGAACATCGCAAATTAGTTGGTATTGTAAGTACCACAGATTTACTGCGGTATTTAATTGCTAACTAAAGCTAATCTTTACTTTATCAACGATAGTCTTGGCTAATTTGAAGTTAGATTGATGTGTCCAGCCGGCAATATGCGGACTTAAAATCACCTTATCAGATTGTATTAAATACTGCATTGGGAGTGGCAACTCTGAATTAAACAAACTTTCAAACGACGCCTTTTCGTATTCTAATACATCAAGGCAAGCCCCTAATATTTTGCCGTTTTTAAGAGCTTCTACCAAATCTTTTGTCACAACCGATTGCCCTCTGGCGGTATTTATGAGATAAAGAGGTTTATCGAATTTATTGATAAAAGTCTTATTTACCATTTTTTTAGTCAATGATGTAAGTGGTGTATGAAGACTTAGCACATCTGTCTCTTTGAATAATTG
Source organism: uncultured Flavobacteriaceae bacterium (assembly GCA_964564475.1). GTDB lineage: Bacteria > Bacteroidota > Bacteroidia > Flavobacteriales > Flavobacteriaceae > CG1-02-35-72. Next base: position 2,804 of record CAZMBM010000111.1, read on the forward strand.
CTCAAGGGATACTTGTTTAGCAAAATCATCACCAATATTGGGTAGAATATCATAACAAATAACATTTACATCAAAACCACACAGTTTTTTGGCAAATGATTTGCCCATATGACCGTAACCGATAATACCTATAGTTTTTCCTTCGAGCTCAATGCCACGGTTTTCGGCTCTCAACCAAATACCGTTTCTTACTTCACGGTCGGCACGGATTAAGTTGTTTAGGAGGCTTAAAAGCATGCCCAGAGCATGTTCGCCCACAGCATTGCGATTACCTTCGGGTGCCGAAATGAGTTTAATGCCTTTGCCTTTTGCATATTCAATGTCAATATTTTCTAATCCGGCTCCTACGCGACCAATAAACTTTAAGTTTTTGGCGGTATCAATAAAGGATTTGTCAATATTAAACCGACTTCTAATAACAATGCCCTGATAGTTTTTAATTTTCTTTTCAATAGCCGATTTTGAAGAAATAAAATCTTCATCACAGTTGTGACCTAGCTGTTCTAAGCCTTCTTTAAGGTAGGGGTGATTGCTATCGAGTAAAAGTACTTTCATGTTTTGGTATTATGGTGTAAAAGTAAAAAACCTCTTGATATTTCATCAAGAGGTTTTGATTATTATTTGGCTTCGACTCTGTCTGCAAATGCAGGCAGAATCTGCCGAACTATTTTTATTAATTGTTAAGTGCTTCAGCGCCCCCAACAATTTCTAATATTTCGTTGGTAATAGCCGCTTGACGGGCTTTGTTATAAGTCAATAATAACTCGTCTCTTAATTCGGTAGCATTGTCTGTGGCTTTGTGCATAGCCGTCATACGGGCACCGTGTTCAGAAGCATAAGAATCACGAATAGCTTTAAAAAGTTGCATTTTTAAAGATCTGGGCATTAATTCTGAAACAATATCCTTTTGATTGGGCTCGAAAATGTAATTCACATTATTACTGCTTTCAGAAGGCGTGGCAACCAAAGGTAAAAATTGTTCAACTTCTAACAATTGTGTGGCCGCATTTTTAAAGCGGTTGTAAATAAATTCAATTTTATCGTAAGTGCCTTCCACAAAAAGTTGCATAAGTTCTTCGGCTATAGGCGTTACATTGTCAAAAGTTAAACTGTCGTAAATTTTACTTTTGTTGCCAATAACAGACAAGTGTTTAGACAAGATGTCATGACCTTTCTTTCCTATAGTATAAACAGCTACATCTTTATCAGCATAAGTCTCTTTAGAAAGACGGGTGGTTTCTTTAATAACATTTGAATTAAAAGCACCACACAAACCTCTGTTAGAAGTTATGGCAACCAATAGAATATTCTTTACCTCGCGTTGTTCTGTATAAGCACTTTCTAAGTCTTCGGCATTGGCACTTAAATTTTGCAACAATTCTGTAAGCTTATTGGCGTACGGACGCATTTGAATAATGGCATCTTGGGCTTTTTTAAGCTTAGCAGCCGACACCATTTTCATAGCGCTGGTTATCTGCATTGTTGATTTTATAGAAGATATCCTATTACGTATTTCTTTTAAATTGCCCATTCTTTATAATTATGAATTCTTAATTTTGAATTAATACTTAGATGCTAATTCTGCAGCTACTTTTTCTACAATTTTAAGAGCTTCGTCTGTTAATTTACCTTCTTTAAATGTTTTTAATACATCAGGGTGCTTGGTGTTGAGATATACTAAGAAATCACTTTCAAATTCTTTTACTTTATTTACAGGAACTTTTCGCAATAAATCTTTTGAACCGGCATAAATAATAGCTACCTGATCTTCAACAGTGTAAGGGTCATTTTGTGCTTGTTTTAAAATTTCAACATTGCGTTTACCTTTTTCAATAACATTCATTGTTGCCGCATCTAAATCAGAACCAAACTTAGCAAATGCTTCTAATTCGCGATATTGTGCTTGGTCTAATTTTAAAGTACCGGCTACTTTTTTCATAGATTTAATCTGAGCATTACCCCCCACACGCGATACAGAAATACCAACATTAATAGCAGGACGTACACCCGAGTTAAACAAATCTGACTCTAAAAAAATTTGTCCGTCGGTAATAGAGATAACATTTGTTGGAATATAGGCCGATACATCGCCTGCTTGTGTTTCAATAATAGGAAGCGCTGTTAAAGAACCACCTCCTTTAATCATTGGTCTAATAGATTCAGGAACATCATTCATTTGCTTGGCAATAGTATTATCTTTAATAATCTTAGCAGCACGCTCTAACAAACGAGAGTGTAGGTAAAATACATCACCTGGGTAAGCTTCACGTCCCGGAGGACGTCTTAAAAGTAGTGAAATTTCTCTATAGGCTACGGCTTGTTTAGATAAATCGTCATAAATAATTAAAGCAGGGCGACCTGAATCTCTAAAATATTCACCAATGGCTGCACCAGAAAAAGGTGCATACACTTGCATAGGAGCAGGATCAGCGGCACTAGCACAAACTATAGTTGTATAAGCCAGGGCACCACGTTCATCTAGCATTTTAGCAATACTGGCTACTGTAGATGCTTTTTGACCGATTGCAACATAAATACAATAAACAGGCTCACCCGCATCGTAAAATTCTTTTTGATTTAAAATAGTATCTATCGCTACAGTAGATTTACCTGTTTGGCGGTCGCCGATGATGAGTTCGCGTTGGCCACGTCCGATAGGAATCATAGCATCAATAGCTTTAATACCTGTTTGAAGCGGTTCTGTTACAGGTTCGCGAAAGATTACGCCCGGTGCTTTACGTTCTAATGGCATTTCGAAAGTTTCGCCTTCAATAGGGCCTTTACCGTCAATTGGTATGCCTAATGTATCAACAACACGTCCAACAATGCCTTCGCCTACACGTAAAGAGGCAATACGATTTGTTCTTTTAACAATAGAACCTTCGCGTATATTTGAGCCTTCTCCTAATAAAACAACACCTACATTATCTTCTTCTAAGTTAAGAACAATAGCTTCAAGGCCACTTTCAAAGGCTACTAGTTCGCCGTATTGTACGTTAGATAGACCATAAACACGGGCAATACCATCGCCTACTTGTAGAACGGTTCCTACTTCGTCTAGTGACGCTTTTGCTTCGAACCCTGATAGTTGTTCTTTTAAAATTGCTGATACTTCAGCGGGTTTAACTTCTGCCATAATTATTTATTTTATCTTTTAAATAATGATTTTAAAATTTTGGGATATAATGATTGTCTTCAAAATCTCTTTTGAGGTGATTTAATTTTCCGGCAATGCTCGCATCGTATTGTTTATCGCCAATGCGTAAAATAAATCCACCAATTAAATCGGGATTTACGGCATTTTTAATGGTAACAGATTTACCGGTAAGACTTTTAATTTTTTCTAATATTGTATTTTCTAATTCTTTTGTAATGGCAACAGCTGTGGTAACTTTAGCCACTTCAATACCCATATCAAAATCGAAGATAATGGCGTATTCTTTAGCTACTGCCAAAAGAAGGTTTAAGCGTTTTTTCTCTATTAAGAGGTCTAATAAGCCTTGTGTAATACCATTAATTTTAGAATCGAATATTTTAGTTAAAACAATCTTTTTAATGCCTGCTTTTATTGTAGGGTTTAGTAAGACTGTTTTTAAGTCGTTATTAGTTTCTAAAGTATCTGTTATTAATTGAAAGTCGGCGTTTACAACTTCTGCTAATTGTTTTTCTTTAGCTAAGTTTAAAACGGCTTTTGCATATCTTAGTGCAGCTCTAGTTCCTTTCATGCAATTATTTTAAATGGACTTCTTTTAACATTTTTTCTATTAAAGAAACTTGTTTCTCTTCGTTAGAAAGTTCTTGTTGCATTACTTTTTTAGCAATATCTATAGACAATTCGGCGACCTGATTTTTTAAATCAACAATAGCAGCATTTTTTTCGTTAGAAATACTTTCGCGTGCTTGTGATATCATTTTATTGGCTTGCTCTTGCGCTTCTTCTTTAGCGTCAGAAATCATTTTATTCTTAATGTCACGAGCGTCCTTTAAAAGTTTTTCACGTTCAAGACGTGCTTTCTTTAAAATTTCTTCGTTAGCCGATTTTAAATTTAGCATTTCTTTACGGGCGTCATCTGCAGCGTTTAAAGCTTCTTGAATGCCTTTTTCTCTTTCGTCAATAGCGCTGAGGATTGGTTTCCAAGCGTATTTTTTTAATAATACTAGTAATACTATAAATAGTAAACTTTGCCAAAAAAACAATCCAAAAGAAAAGTCGTTTATTAATTTTTCCATAATTACAATTAAATAAATTTTAAAAATTAATAAAAAGCTGTAACCAACCGTTACAGCTTTTTATTTTAAAAATTAAACGGCAAATAATGCTGCAAAAGCAAGACCCTCTACAAGAGCTGCCGCGATTAGCATAGCCGTTTGAATTTTTCCATAAGCTTCAGGCTGACGTGCAATAGCGTCCATGGCAGAGCCACCTATTCTACCGATACCTATACCTGCACCTATTACAATTAGGCCTGCGCCTACCATTACTGGAATCT
>CAZMBM010000112.1:0-7285 GCA_964564475.1 uncultured Flavobacteriaceae bacterium
TGGCAGAATATAAAAGACCCACATCAGAAGCAGAATTCAAAAAGAATTTTAAGCAAAAAAAAACTTTAATGAATACAACCGAGGCGTATTACGAAAGTGCGCACTGTTTGTTTTGCTATGATGCCCCCTGTGTGCAAGCCTGTCCTACATATATAGATATCCCTTTGTTTATCAAGCAAATACATACAAAAAACACCGAAGGAGCCGCACATACCATTTTTAATTCAAATTGGTTGGGCAATACCTGTGGTGTGGTATGTCCCACTGATGTTTTATGCGAGGGCGCTTGTGTGTATAATCATCAAAATATACCTCCTATACAGATAGGGCGCTTGCAAAATTTTGCCACACATTCTTTGATAAACAATAATAAAAAGGCCTTTATACCGGCTGAAAGTAACGGTAAAAAAGTGGCTGTTATCGGCGGTGGTCCGGCCGGTATTGCTTGTGCGTGTGAATTGCGTACATTGGGCTACGATGTAACTATTTTTGAAGCCAAAAGCCAAGCTACAGGGCTTTGCCTGCACGGCATTGCCCCCTATAAAATAACCAATGAAGAAGTCTTAGATGAATTTAACTTCTTGCAAAATCAATTGGGCTTTTCTGTACAATACAACACAGCTATTACAACAAAAGGACAACTGGAACAACTCGAAAAAGATTACGATGCCATTTTTTTGGGCGTCGGGTTGGGTAAAACAGGAGTGTTAGCCATTGACGGTGAAGATAAAAAAGGGGTTGTTGGAGCGGTAGAATTTATAGAAGAACTGCGCTTAAAACAACACAAAATTAAAGTTCCCGATAAGGTCGTTGTACTGGGTGGCGGTAATACCGCTATGGATGCCGCTTCTGAAGCAGCCAGAATGGGCGCCCGTAAAACCGTTTTAGCTTATAGAAATAGTCGAGAGAAAATGAAGGCTTACGGATTTGAATACGATTTGGCTATAAGTGCCGGTGTTGATAGTTTATTTAACGTATCGCCTATGGCCATTGTAGGCAAGGGAAAAGTTGAGGGCATAAAATTTGCCAAAACAGAAATGGTAGATGGTAGATTGCAAGTCAATATGAACAACGTATTTGTTGTGCGTTGCGATATGGTTATTAAAGCCACAGGACAAGCCAAACAAGGCAGTTTTTACCAATTAATAGACAATTTAGAAACAGACAACAAAACACGTCTTGTAGTTGATGCCGAAACATATCAAACTACTAATCCTAAATATTTTGCCGGAGGTGATGCGGTTAACGGCGGTGCCGAAGTGGTGAATGCCGCTTACGAAGGTAAAATGGCGGCATATGGCATTGATAGGTGGTTGAAAAAGTGAACAGTGTTTAGTTGCAGTTAGCAGTATAAATTAGTAATAATCATAAATAAAAGATTAACGATTTAATCTAATGAAAATCAGAAATCGTAATTCATAAATCAAACAGTATGGCCGATTTATCAATAAATTTTGCAGGTATTAAAGCCCCTAATCCTTTTTGGTTGGCTTCTGCCCCACCCACAAACTCTGGATATCAAATAATGAAAGCTTTTGAAGCCGGTTGGGGAGGCGCTGTTTGGAAAACATTGGGTATTCCTGTAGTTAATGTATCCAGTCGTTACGGTGCGGTAAATTACAGAGATACCCGTATGATGGGTTTTAACAATATTGAGTTGATTACCGACCGTCCTTTAGCTGATAATCTCAGAGAAATTGAGGAAGTTAAAAAGTATTTTCCCAATCACGCCGTTATTGCCTCTATCATGGTAGAAAGCAAAAAAGAATGGCATCAAATGGTTAAGGATGTCGAAAATGCAGGGGCTGATGGTATTGAACTCAATTTTGGCTGTCCGCATGGCATGTGCGAACGCGGCATGGGCTCGGCTGTAGGCCAAGAACCCGAAGTGCTAAAACTCATTGTCAGTTGGGTAAAAGAAGTGGCTAAAATACCGGTTATCACTAAATTATCGCCCAATATTTCACATATAATCGACCCCGGATTGGCGGCTTATCAAGGTGGATCAGACGCTATATCGCTTATCAATACCATAAAAAGTATTGTAGGAATCGATTTAGACAGCTATGCCCCCTATCCTATCGTTGACGGTAAAGGGACTAATGGCGGTTATTGCGGACCAGCTGTTAAACCCATCGCCATGCATATGCTCAAAGATTTGGCTCAGCACCCTGACGTTAGTAAAATACCTATCTCGGGTATTGGCGGTATAGAAACCTGGCGCGATGTGGTTGAGTTTATATTGTTGGGTGCTACATCAGTACAAGTGTGTACGGCTGTGATGCACTACGGTTTTGGAATTGTACGTGAAATGGAGACTGGTTTAAGACGTTTTATGGACGATAAAGGTTATAATACCATTTACGATTTTGCCGGAAAGGCTTTGCCTAATGTAACCGAATGGAAACACCTTAATCTTAAGCATAAAGTGGTGGCCGAAATTAATACTGATAAATGTATTGGATGCGATTTGTGTTACATAGCCTGCGATGATGGTGCACATCAAGCTATTTCTTTACCCTCGGATGCTCAGAATAGAATTCCGAGTATAATTGAAGAGAATTGTGTAGGCTGTAATCTGTGTTCATTAGTATGTCCGGTAGAAAATTGTATTACGATGGTTAAAAAAGATGACGGTACAGAGCATATAACTTGGGCAGAGCGCACAGAAAATAATGATGTCCCTACAAGTTTTAATGACGACCGTGCCGGTGGAAAAGGTCATTTTGTACCCAAACCCACCGATGCTTTAAAAAATAAAATATTTTAAATTTAATTTTGTTTTAAGGCAATTCCTTTTTCAAACCACCCTACAATGGTAAAACAGGTCAGAGCCGATAAAAAACCGGCTATATATGGGTAACTTATGTGAAACAAATGTTCGCCTAAAAATGGCACGAGAGTACCCAGTGCAATAGCCGAAAGGGCTGCCCATTGTCCACCCCAGCGTCCTCTGAAAGAGAATAAGTATAAAACCACTATTCCGGCTGATCCAAAAGATGCCGCAGCAAAGATGATATCGTGAACACTCCTACCCAGCAAAGCTACTAAATAAGCTATCAGCCCTAAAAGAATTACACAAATTCTGTTGATTAATAATCTTTTCTTTTTATCAGACAGTTTTATAAGCGGTATCATAAAATTATGTGCTAAAAGGGAACCTGCGGCCAATAAAGTACTGTCAACCGTAGACAAAATTGCCGAGATTAGGGCTCCAATAAAAAATATAAAGAAAAAGGTGGGCAAATAATGCTCTGCTTGTAATATTATTAACTGTTCGGGGTTGTCTAACGAATCAAACAAATGCGACCCTACGAAACCCATTAGAACAGGAAGCCCGAGAATTATAATAAATAAGCCGCCGCCCATAACTGTTGACCACTTGGCTACTTTTGGTGTTTTTGCCGACAAGATGCGCGCTATAAGTTCGGTAGCTGTAATAGAGCCAAAAATACCTATCATCCAAGATTGAACACTGTGTAAAACAGGTGTATCGCTACTGGTTAGTTCAAAATGTTGTGCAGGGGTTTCGCTAAGTACATCAAGCCCGCCATTTGCAATCATAAAACCGGTTAATACTATAAGTCCGGCAATTAGAAAAATACCTTGAATTAAATCGGTATAAGCATCGGCAAGCATCCCGCCAAATGTTGTATAAACAATTACCGAAACAGCCGCTACGGTTATGGCAGTGTTAAGGCCAAAATCTGAAAAACCGTCAAGGGTTAAACCAAAAGCGCGTATCATACCGGCCGCCCAAAAAAGAATAGACGGAATTAAAACCAATGCTGTAATCCGCTCTAACAATGGCCCGTACCTTTTCTTAAATAAGTCGGCAAAAGTAACAAGAGCCATTTTCCTTAATCTTGAAGCAAAAAATAGCCCTAAAACGAGAATCCCTATAGCCCAAGTAAGATAATCGTCTGTAATTAACGGCAAGCCATTTTCAAAGACTTCGCCTGACACAGAAAGCAAGCCTTCTGCGGCAAACCACGTTGCAAAAATACCAAATGTGGTTAATGTGTATCCTAAATTTCTTCCGGCTACAAGATAATCTGTTTCGGAAGAGATTTTTCTAGAAACCCATAGCCCTATGAGTATTTGTAGAACCATGTATGCGAGAATTCCAATAACAATAAGCATAATAAGTGTTTTTGATTTTGCTTACTAAAATATAATAATTTTTGAAAATCAATTATTTAAAGCTTAAAGTGGAAAAAACATTCATAAAATTAACCCGAAAGAATACAATAATTCCGAGTTTTATACAGGTGTATAAGAATGTTTTAAAAAATAATCAATCATCAATGGCTTGCTCTATAACCTGTATAAATTGCCAAGCTGTATTGTCATCTTTTACACGACCGGTCTGTTTCATTATAATCCCGATAAGTTGTTCTTTTGGGTCGGCAAAATATTGGGTATTAAAGTATCCGCCCCAGTCAAAAGTCCCTTCACTACCATGTCCACCTCTTGAGGCTCCTTTGGCATTGGTTACTTCAAAAGCCAAGGCATAATAACTTTCTGAGCCCTTCCAGATATTTAAAAACTGTTTTTGCATCATAAAATTTACAGTGGTTCTGCTCAGAAATCTTATACCGTTTAATTCTCCTTTATTGAGATACATTTGCAAAAATGTGGCGTAATCTTTGGCCGTACTTGATAGGCCTCCGCCACCCGAAAAGTAACTTTTAGCTCCTTTTACAGGATAGTTAACTTCGAATGAATCGCTTTTTAAAGGCTGCCATTTGCCGTCCTTTTTTTCTTGAACACTTACCAAGCGTGAGGCTTTAGATTTTGGCAAATAAAACCATGTATCTTTCATCCCTAAGGGATTAAAAAGATGGGTTCTTAAATATTTATCGAAAGGCATACCCGAAATGATTTCTACTAAATAGCCCAATACGTCTAAACCTTCGCTGTAAACAAATTTTTCACCCGGATTTTGATGTAAAGGCATACTTGCCAGTTTTGTAATATTTTCTTTTAAAGTGATTTTTTGAGTTGTAAAGGCATCGACAATGCCCGCTTTGGCATATATTTTTCTAAAACGCGGGTCGGAGTCTATCATACCGTAACCTATACCCGATGTATGTGTTAATAAATGACGAATAGTTATGGGTTTATCGGTTGGCTTTGTTGTAAATGTTGAATCTTTTTCATTAAAGATATCGAGGATACCGGTGTTTTTAAAAGCCGGAATGTATTTAGAAATAGGGTCGTCTAGTCTGAATTTACCTTCTTCCCACAGCATCATAACGGCCGTGGCGGTAATGGCCTTGGTCTGCGAAGCAATTCTAAAAATAGCCTCACGGTTTAAGGGTTTATTACTTTGGTTATCGGCCATGCCAAAGGCTTTGTAGTACACAATTTTACCCCGTCTGGCTACCAAAGCTACTATGCCGGGAATCTGCCCTTTTTTAACAGCATCGTTACAAATGGCATCTAAACGTTTTAAGCGTTCTAAAGACATTCCCGCCACAGCAGGAGCGGAAAAATGTAGTTTAGGTGACGTTTTAATAGATTTAGTTTGGCTATATGAAAGAAGTGTTATAAAAAATGCACAAAAGAAAAAGAGTAGTTGTTTCATAGTAGTAATAGTTTATGGCTTAAATGTAGTAAAATATAATAATGCCTCAAAGTCAAATTAAAAGAGTCCATTAAATAATTTATCATCAGTAAATAAATCTATATATATATTTTTAATTATAATGGTATTGATGCCTTGCTTTTCACAATTGTTTAACTAAATTTACCTGCTTAATTACTAATTTTGCCACATGCAAAAAACCATTCTATTTATTTTGTTTATAATCAATACTTTTTTGGTTTTAAGTCTTCAGGCTCAACAGACCCAAACGAGAGTATTAAAGGGAAAAATCATTGATAATATAAATAATAAGCCCCTTCAAAGTGCTGACATTTTGAATCTGAACTCTGTAACAGGAACAACTACAAATGTTGATGGGCAATTTCAAATTACAGCCCAGCCCAATGACACTTTATTTATTTCATATGTTGGTTATCAATCTATTAAACTTAAAGTTACAAACGATTTATTAAAAGGGAACGAGCTTCTTATTTCGATGTTTGAAAAAGTCATCGACCTAAATGAGGTAACCCTTAAGCCCTACCAACTCATAGGTGTTTTGGTGGTTGATGCCAAAAATGTACCTGTAGATAAATTTTCGCGTATTCATATAAATGGTATTTCACAAACTTATGAGGTAGGACGTCCTACGTCTAAAAATTACGGTTCGGTTTTAAGTGCCTTGTTTAACCCTATAGATTTTTGGTATAAGAAATTTGGTAAAAGACCAAAGCAACTGAAACGCTTAAGAAAATTAAAGGATCAAGACAATGTAAGAGAAATTATGCAGCAAAAATTCAGCCGTGAAGTCTTGATGGATTATATGGGTATGAGTAAAAAAGAACTGGATGACTTGCTTGATGAATGTAACTACTCTGAATATTTTATCAAAAAAGCCAGTGATTTACAAATTATAGAAGCCGTTTTAGATTGTTACGAAAATTATAAAGCCTTGCAACAAGGGACTGTTAGAAAAGACTTTGTTCCCTCAAAAGTCACACAAGATACTATAAAAAAAGCCAACAATTAGTTGGCTTTTTTATTAGATGTTATAAAAATAAAGTTTAGTTATTCCCTAAAATTAAAGGCAATCCGTCTTTACCGCCCACAATAACAATTTTTGTGTTAGGAGATAAAGCCAATTTCAAAGTAGCATCTATTCCCTTATCTCTTAAAATTTTATCTGTTAATGAGGCACTTAATATTCGGTTAGCATCGGCTTTACCTTTGGCTTCAATAATTTGTTTTTGAGCTTCTTTAGTAGCTTTAGTAAGTCTAAATTCATATTCTAAAGATTCTTGTTCTTGTCTCAATTTACGTTCTATAGCATCTTTTATAGCGGCAGGTAAAGTAACGTCTCTTACCAATACAGCATTTAACTGTACATATTGAGGCTCAACAATTTTTTTAGTTTCTTCATAAATTTCTTCTTGAATAGCATCTCTTTTTGTAGAATATAACTGCTCAGGCGTGTAACGACCTACAACACTACGCGTTGCAGAGCGAATAGCAGGAATTATAACATCTTGCAAATAATTTTTCCCTCGTGTTTTATGAAGTAAACCAAGTTTTTTAAAATTAGGTTGGTATAAAACAGAGGCATCAAGGGTAATAGCCAGACCATTTGATGATAAAACGACCATACTGCGTTCAAATAATTCTTGTTGTTTTACATTGTAAACAGTTACATTGTTC
>CAZMBM010000113.1:0-7119 GCA_964564475.1 uncultured Flavobacteriaceae bacterium
TCAGAAGGCGCGGGAATATTCATTTGACTATAAGCCGCAGGATTTCCATGATTGGGAAGGCTATAGCTTAAAACGTCTCGTCCTTTATTCATTTTCCAAGGCGAAATAGTAACTTGGGCAAAAGTCGTTTGTAAAAACATACAAAATGCAAATGCAATTAAAAGTTTCGTTTGATTTAAAAAAGCGAAGAAAGGCTTGTGCTTTTTTTCTTTAAAAAGTAATTTTGTTTTCATTTTTGAAGGTTTAGTTAACAGTAAATACATCCATGGGAGGGTCATGAATCAACAAACCTAAATCAAAATGTTAAAGTTTTCAAAAAAAAGTTGTGAATGACATTCTTTTGTATGTGTTTGGTGAAAACTGGATAAGCCATAAGTCTTTAACAGCTTAATTGCAACCTATTTACTTTTATGAAAAAGCTTTTTAACCTGTTTATAATTGGCTCTAGAAATGGGTATTCTATGGCTACTTATACTTATATAACGCGTATTAAGAGCTGTCATATAATTGCTGTTTACTATATAAGACCGATGAACTTTAATAAAACCATCGTCTGTTAATTGTTTAGCTATTTTTTCTAAACTGGAACGCAAAACATAGGTTTTTGTCTTGGTGTGAATATCGACATAGTTGTTATCCGATTTAAAAAATAAAATATTATAGTAATATAGTTTAATCTTTTTACCGCTATCTTTTACAAGTATATAATTATCTTTTATGGTACGCCTAAATTTATCTGATGCAATCTGAATGGCTGTATAAACATCCATAGGCTTAAAGGGTTTTATAATATAGCCACTAGGTTTTGTGGGTAAAGCTTTTTCAATAATTTCTTTATCTGAATGCGCTGTAATATAAATAAACGGAATACCGTACCGGTGCAATAAAATTTTACCTATTTCTATACCGGTAAACTTGCTTTCCATACGAATATCTAACAAAACCATATCGGGTTTTGTCTTAGCTATAATGTCTAAAATTTTATTTTTCCTATGGGCTACCCCCACAACTTCATGTTTAAATGAATTGACAATATCTTTTAAATGTTCTGCAATTAATATTTCATCTTCACCTATTACAATCCTCATTGTTCTCACATTTAAATTTAATTAAAATCTTAGTCCCCCTTTTATTACTTATGTCTAAATGCGCCTTTAATTGTTTGGCAAAAATATTAATCAATCTTAGCCCAAGCGACTTATTTATATCTTTAAGATATTCTGTATCAATACCTACACCATTATCTTGTATAACAAAAGTAATATACTTTGATTTTTTATTGTATTTTAAATCGATATCTACTTTTGGATTTTTAGCATTTTTAAAAGCGTATTTAATAGCATTAGAAACCGATTCGTTAGCAATCATACCTAAAGCGATACAATCTGACACATTGAGCTGGATATCCTCAAGCGACTTATTAAACTTAATATCTATATTTTCAAAATTCACCATTTCGTTTATATTGTATATCAAGTCAGACAAATAGGCTTTTAAAGAAATACAGGATACGCTATCTCTGGTATATAAAATTTCATGAACAAGTGCCATTGAGGCAATACGGTTATAGGTTTCCAGTAATATTTTTTTCGACTGTGCACTTTTTAAACTGTTTAGTTGCATAGACACCATACTCGATATAAGCTGTAAATTATTTTTCACACGGTGGTGTACTTCTTGAATAAGGGCATCTTTTTCTTGGTTTTGTGTTAATATTTTTTGATGGCTTTTTTCTAAGGCTTCCTTTTCTGATAAGATTTCGGTCGTTTTTTGAGCTATAATCTGTTCAAGTTCTCTTTTCTTTTTAACCGCTGATTTTTTCTTATACTGGTAATAATATATTAATATACCAATTAGTATAATCCAAAATAAAATATGATAATATATGTTTTGGTAAAAGTAAGGAGTTACTTTTATGGGTATTTTCACAACATTGCTCTCTCCTGTAATAGAAATAACTCTTAATTGTATTTCTGAATCATTAAGGTTTAAATTATCAAAAACAACACTTTTACGACTGTTTAAGGCCAGCCATTTTTTTTGGGTATCTTTTTGAATTATTTTATATTCAAACTTAAGTGTGCTTTCGTAACCCCAGTTCAGGGCAACAAAATTAAGCTTAAGCTTTTGATGGTGTTTTAATTTTATGGGAACATTTACCTGCTTACTGACTTCTTTGTCATCTAAAAAAAGGCTGTTTAAAATTAAGTTTGGTTTTTGTAAATTTGAGCGTTCATACGATTTTTGATAAACCAACAAGCCTCGTTTAGCTCCCCAAACTATTTTGCCCGTATTATAAATTTTCGATGCTTTGGTTAGCCCCACTAAATTTAAGCCATGCTCAACTCCAAAATTTTTAATTTTTACATTACGGGCATCATCAAAGGTCAACCGTGACAAACCTATAGCCGTTGTAACCCAAAATACATGGGCGTTTTCTTGTAAAACCGAAATAACCTGATTAGACAACAAGCCCTTAGATTCATCAAACGTATAGGTGTTTTTCCCGTCAATAAGCTGTAAACCGCTGGATTGTGTGCCTACCCAAAAGCGTTTTTTTGAATCTTCTAAGAGCGCTGTGATATTATTAGACAACAGGCCTTTTTCTTGTGTAAGTGAAGAAATGGTGTTGTCTTTTATAATGGCAACACCATTGCGCTTTAAAGCCAACCATGTACGGCCTTTCGTATCGCAAAGTAGTGCCGTAATATTGTTTTCTTTTAAACCATTGCGCTTGTTAATACTGTAAAAAAACCCTTTATGCCTGTAAACCACGCCATTTTTTTCTGACGAAAACCACAAGCGTTTTTGTAAATCGCGCTCTATATCCATAAAATTGTACTCCTCCTTAAATTGGTGAAATGTGAAATTTTTCTCTGTAAAAAAAGCAATCCCCATAGTATAAGTGGCCAACCACGCTTTACCAGGAGCCGTAAAATATCCGTCAAAGGCATGGTGTATGCTGGTAATTTTGTTACTTGTTTCGTTAATGTAGATAAAATATTGTGTTCCTTTTTTAGATACAATACGACCACCATTTGGAAAAAACCACTCCGTTCCGGCTTGGTCTGTAACAATATTCTCTATCCTTTTAATAGGGATTTCTCCCTTAAATGTTTCATTATAAAAAATATTTTCGTCTAATCTTGAAAATCCAGAGAACAAATTGGCCAACCAAATATTGTTATTGTTGTCTTTAAAAACTCTATAAATATTTCTTCCGGGCAAGCCTTCGGCCTTGGTTATAAAATTAAATTTACCGGCTTTGTAGTGCCCCAACCCGATACCATAGACATTAAACCATAATCCGTTTTTGCTTTTTGCAAATGAATAGGTGTTATATCCTAAGTTATATCTGTAAAATTTGGAGCCGTCGTAGTATATCAGTCCGGCCTCAAAAGTACCCAGCCATATTTTTTTATCGTACTCTACAAAACTGTGTACTTCTGCGCCTAATTTTTGTTTTTCCAAGTAATAGTGATAAAAATATTTTCCGTCGTATCTGCTAAACCCCTTACTGTTATGCATACCAAACCAGTAAATACCATCTGTCCCTTGAAAAACTTGAAACACGCTGTTACCTGACAAGCCTGTATTTTTATTAAAAATTAAGACACTGTCTTTTGCATATTTAAAAGCCCCTTTGTTTAATGTGGATATCCAAATTTTATGATTAATATCTTCAGAAACCTTATTAAATACCGTATCAGCAAATTTTGATAAGGTAAATAAGCTGTCGTTTTTAATATAATACAATCCTTTATTAGCCGTTATCCAAAGTCTGTTTTTAGAATCAAGATATAAATTTTCTATTCCATTTGAGGCTAAACCAGATTGGTCGTCAATAATACTAAAAGTATTGCCATCGTACTTTGCCAAACCAAGGTCTCCGGAACCCAACCATACAAATCCTATACTGTCTTGGGCTATAGCCGTTATAACATCAGAAAAAGCGCCGTGTTCTCTATTTAAATATTTAATATTGTATTTAGAATTATCTCTAAAAAGTAAATTCGGCGCCTTAAAAATATTGTGATATTTAATCTTTTTGCCTTTAAACAAAAAAGATACTTTTTGCGGTTTTTCTACCGCATCGGCGGCAACAACAACCGGTTTTATATTTAAGTATTCCGCTTTAGGCGTCTTCGAAGCGTACTTTAAAGGGCTTACAATAGTTTTTTTTATTATTATTTTTGGGTTTAATTTTTGAGGTGGTATTGTCATCTTTTTATTTACCAAAACAAGGCGCGTTGAATCTTTGAAAAAAGATAAACTCTGAGCCTTTAAATTAAAGCTTATACACAAGAGTAAGAATATTAAAACTTTATTTTTCAAGTATTTTTATTTTACTTAGTAAAAACAAATGTATCATTTTATGGCGAACTACTTAACAACTTATGGCTAACAGTCCTTTTTTTGTATGAGTTTGACACATATACCCATTTTTATAATCAATTTTAATACATTTGTAAATACCCTATTTTAAAACAATGAAATTATTTAACTCATCAAGATTAGAGGCATTCCGTCCCAAAATTCAACAAATAGTCAAAAATAAAATCATACCACTTGAAGCCGATTTTCTACAACATAATTTTAGTCAGGTTAAACCCGAATTAGAAAAAATACGGCAACTAGTTAAAAAAGAAGGTTTATGGAATCCGCATTTAAATACCACTCATGGCGGATTGGGTTTAAGCCTAACCGAATTTGGCCAAATAAGCGAAATTTTAGGACAATCACCTTACGGGCATTATTGTTTTAATTGTCATGCTCCCGATATTGGCAATCAAGAATTGCTTTTAGGATATGCTTCAGATTTTATAAAAGAGCGTTATTTAAAACCATTGATAGATGGTAAAATTCGCAGTTGCTTTTCTATGACCGAGCCTCATTTTGCAGGCTCAAATCCTACCGAAATGGATACAACAGCCGTAAAAGAAGGTACTCACTACATCATCAACGGTAAAAAATGGTTTACCTCTTCGGCCGATGGCGCCAGTTTTGCCGTAGTTATGGCTAACACAAATCCCGAAGCAGAAAACAAATACCAACGGGCCAGTATGATTGTAGTTCCAACTAATAATCCTGGATTTAAATTAACCCATAACACACCTATTATGGGCGATAGTAATGACGATTATTTTAGTCACGGAGAGATTAGCTATACTAACTGTAAAGTCCCTGTTAAAAATCTCATCGGGCTAGAAGGTCAAGGGTTTGCATTAGCCCAACAACGCCTAGGACCCGGACGTATTCACCATTGTATGCGGTGGATTGGCATTTGCGAAAGGGCTTTCGATTTAATGTGCCAACGGGCTGCCACCCGTCAACTGGCTAAAGGTGTTATGTTGGGTCAAAAACAAAGTATTCAGAATTTTATAGCCGAGTCACGAGCCGAAATTAATGCCGCCCGTTTTATGGTATTACACACCGCTGCTAAAATTGATACCGAAGGGGCTAAAGCCGCCCGTATAGAAATATCGACTATTAAATTTTATGTAGCCAATGTCTTGCAACGCGTTTTAGACCGTGCCATACAGATACATGGCGCCTTGGGTTTAACCGATTATACCGTATTGGCTTTTTGGTACCGTCATGAGCGTGCTGCCCGTATTTACGACGGCCCCGATGAAGTACATAAAGCGGCTTTGGCACGTCAGGTTCTAAAAGGCTACGGCTTAAACACCAAAGTAGTATGAGTACATCACCCATAGATAAAGCCCGAAATGTACGATCGGGAGAAGCTTTAGATTTAAAATCCTTATCGGATTATTTATCCACTGTCATACCAAATTTTACAGCTATTACAGATGTTAAGCAATTCCCCGGAGGTTATTCAAATCTGACTTATCTTATAAAAACCGTACAACGAGAATTTGTTTTGCGTAAACCTCCAATAGGAGCTAAAATAAAATCGGCTCACGATATGAAACGGGAATACAAGGTATTATCCTTATTACAACCTGTTTATAAAAAAATCCCCAAGCCCATAATTTATTGCAATGACGAAACCGTTATTGGCGCTCCTTTTTTTATAATGGAACGTGTAAAAGGGGTTATTTTACGAAATACCACTCCAAAAGGCATGGTTTTAAACAAAAAAGATTTTAAAAAATTATCGACTAATGCTGTTTTAAACTTAGTTGATTTGCACAATTTAGAACTCAACCAGTCTGAATTAAATAGCTTAGGCAATCCCGAGGGGTATGTCAACAGGCAAATTTCAGGGTGGATTGGTCGTTATTTTAAAGCTGAAACAGATAATATCAAGGCTATGAATAACACAGCCGAATGGCTACAAGAAAATGTGCCTACAACATCGGCTACAGCCTTTATACACAACGATTACAAATACGACAATTTGGTTTTAGACCAAAATACGCTCGATATTAAAGCCGTTTTAGATTGGGAAATGGCCACCGTTGGTGATCCACTTATGGATTTAGGAACGACCCTTGCCTATTGGGTCGAAGCCGATGACAACAAATCTTTACGCGCCTTTAATCTCACTTGGCCCGAGGGTAATTTAACACGCGAACAACTCATTGACACTTACGCTACACTACGACATCTAAAAATTGATGATATTTTATTTTATTACGTGTTTGGTTGTTTTAAACTCGCCGTCATAGCCCAACAAATTTATGCGCGTTATAAAAAGGGCTTGACAAAAGACCCGCGTTTTGCCGGACTTATTTATGTGGTAAACGCCTGTGCTGACAATGCTAAAAATGCTGTTAAATTTAATAGAATTCATGATTTTAGGTAATCAACTATAATAAAAATTATAAAATGCCTTTTATCAAAGTCTATATTCATACTGTATGGAGCACTAAGAATAGAAATCCTTTTCTTTCAACAAAAGAAATCAGGCAAAAACTGTGGCAACATATCAGAGAAAATGCCAAGAATAAGGGCATATTTATCGATTTTGTTAATGGCTATAAAGATCACTGTCACTGTTTAATTTCCTTAGGGGTTGATCAAACAATACAAAAAACTATGCAACTGATAAAAGGCGAATCTTCTTACTGGATTAATAAACAAAAGCTGACTGCACATAAATTTGAATGGCAAGATGAATATTTTGCTGTATCTGTTTCTGAATCTATGATT
>CAZMBM010000114.1:0-7100 GCA_964564475.1 uncultured Flavobacteriaceae bacterium
TTACTTTATCTCCGGGTAATAATTTAATATAATGCATCCGCATTTTACCCGAAATATGTGCGGTAACAATGTGTCCATTTTCTAACTCTACGCGAAACATAGCGTTAGATAATGCTTCATTTATTGTTCCATCTTGTTCTATTGCAGGTTGTTTGGCCATTATGCTACACTTCTTTTAGTTCCTGTTTTCATAAGTCCATCGTAATGACGACTTAATAAATGTGAATTTATTTGTTGTATGGTATCAATAGCAACACCCACCATAATTATAAGTGAGGTACCCCCATAAAACATAGCCCATGATTGTTGAACACCCATTAAGGTAACAAAGGTTGGCAATATTGATAACAATGCTAAAAATATTGAGCCGGGCAATGTAATTCTCGATAAAATAGTATCTATAAACTCACCTGTATCTTTCCCCGGCCTAACCCCGGGTACAAATCCGCCACCGCGTTTTAAATCGTCAGCCATTTTATTAGTTGGAATTGTAATTGCCGTGTAAAAATAACTAAAAATTATTATCAATAACGCAAATACAAAATTATACCAAAAACCTTGCATATTACTAAAAGTAACACCTATTTGTTGCATGAGGTCAGACTCTGAAAGTCTGCTTAATGTTGCAGGCACAAACATAATGGCTTGTGCAAATATAATTGGCATAACACCTGCTGAATTTACTTTAAGCGGTATGTATTGTCTGGCACCGGCAGCAACGTTTTTAATACTTCCGGCCACCGTACGTCTGGCATATTGTACAGAGACACGTCTTACGGCAGTTACTAAAAATACCGTTGCTAAGATTACCAAAAACCAAATTACCAATTCTATTAGAATCATAATGAGTCCGCCATTAGATTGGGTAATTCTAGAACCGGCTTCTTGCATAAAAGCCGATGGAAATCTGGCTATAATACCTACCATAATTAATAATGAAATACCATTACCAATTCCTTTATCGGTTATTTTCTCACCCAACCACATAGCAAATATCGTTCCTGCAGTTAACAATACCATAGATGATATCCAAAACATCCCTCCTGATAAGAAAAATGTTGAAGGGGGTAAAGTTTGTTGTAAGTTAACGATATAAGCAGGCCCTTGAACTACAGTAATAGCAATGGTTAACCAACGTGTAATTTGATTAATGGTTTTTCTACCACTTTCGCCTTCTTTTTGTAGTTTTTGTAAATAAGGTACTGCAATACCCATTAGTTGAACCACAATTGAAGCAGATATATAAGGCATTACCCCCAAAGCCATAATAGAGGCCTTAGAGAAAGCACCACCTGTAAATGCATTTAATAAACCTAAAAGACCACCTGAAGTTTGATTTGACAAAGCCGTTAACTGACTGCCGTCAACACCGGGTAGCGGCACATGTGCCATAAGTCTATATACAGCCATAAAACCAAGAGTTAAAATAATCTTATGCCTTAACTCATCAATTTTCCAGATATCTTGTAGGGTTGTAATAAATTTTTTCATTTACATTGCGTGTTATATAGTTACGGCTTCACCTCCGGCGTCTTCAATGGCTTTTTTTGCAGAAGCTGTAAATTTATGAACAGTAATATTTAACTTAGCTTTTAACTCACCTCTGCCTAATATTTTTACTAAATCATTTTTACCGGCTACACCATTTTCTATTAAAGTCTCTAAAGTAACTGTGTCTTTAATTTTACCGTTATCAACCATATCTTGAATGCGATCTAAATTAACACCAACATATTCTTTACGGTTAATATTTTTAAATCCAAACTTTGGTACACGGCGTTGTAAAGGCATTTGTCCTCCTTCGAAACCAATTTTTCTAGAATAACCAGATCTTGATTTAGCTCCTTTATGTCCTCTAGTAGCGGTTCCACCTTTTCCGGAGCCTTGACCTCGACCAATGCGCTTTCCTTTGTTTTTTACAGAACCTGCTGCAGGTTTTAAATTATTTAAACTCATAATTTAATTATCTTATTTGGCTTCTTGTACAGAAACCAAGTGTTTTACTTTATTTATCATACCAAGTATATTGGCCGTAGCTTCATGAGAAACTTCTTGACCTATTTTTCGTAAACCTAAAGCCTCTAAAGTTCTTTTTTGATTTTGAGGACGTCTAATTTTACTTTTGACTTGTTTTACTATAATCTTCTTTGCCATCTTCTTTATTTTTAACCTTTAAAAACTTTTTCTAAAGATACGCCTCTTTGTTTTGCAATAGAAGCAGCATCTCTTAATTGCAATAAAGCATCGAAAGTAGCTTTAACAACATTATGAGGATTTGAAGAACCTTGTGATTTTGACAATACATCTTTTACACCAACAGACTCTAATACGGCACGTACGGCACCTCCCGCAATTACACCGGTACCATGAGAAGCTGGTTTTAAAAATACTTTAGCCCCACTGTACTTTCCTTTTTGCTCATGTGGTAAGGTGGCTTTAACAATGGGAATTCTTACTAAATTCTTTTTAGCATCTTCAATAGCTTTGGCTATAGCAGAAGCTACATCTTTAGATTTCCCTAGTCCTTGACCAACGACACCATTTTGATTACCTACTACAACAATAGCTGAAAATCCAAATGCACGCCCCCCTTTAGTAACTTTGGTAACGCGTTGTACACCTACTAAATGATCTACCAATTCTAAACCACTTGGTTTAACTCGTTCTACGTTTTTATATTTTTTATACATAATTCCTTACTAAAATTTTAAGCCTGCTTCTCTAGCGCCATCAGCTAAAGCTTTAACGCGGCCGTGATATAAATAACCATTTCTATCAAAAGCACAGATTGTAATACCTGCTTTTAGCGCTTTTTCTCCTAAAGATTTACCAATGGTACGGGCCACATCTATTTTTGTACCTGTAGCTGAAATTTCTTTTTCTCTTGAAGAAACGGCTACCAGTGTTTTTCCGGCAACGTCATCTACCAATTGTGCATAAATTTCTTTATTGCTTCTAAACACTACTAATCTTGGTTTAGTTGCTGTACCGGAAATAATCTTTCTTATTCTATGTCTAATTCTTTGTCTTCTCTGAAGCTTTGATAATGCCATAATATTAATATGTATTATGCAGTTTTACCTGCTTTTCTTCTTAATTGTTCTCCTACAAATTTAACACCTTTTCCTTTATACGGTTCCGGTTTACGGAACGAACGTATTTTAGCCGCTACTTGTCCAACCAATTGCTTGTCAAAAGACGTTAATTTAATTATAGGATTTTTACCTTTTTCTGAAACGGTTTCTACTTTTACCTCACTGGCAACATTTAAAATAATGTTATGAGAATAGCCTAAAGCCAAATCTAATTTTTGACCTTGATTTGTGGCGCGATAACCAACACCCACAAGCTCTAACTCTTTAGTCCATCCTTTAGAAACACCTTCTATCATATTAAATAAAAGAGATCTGTATAAACCGTGTTTTGACTTGTGATCTTTACTTTCTGAAGGTCTTTCTAAAGTAATTTTTCCGTCTTCAATTTTTACGCTAATAGCACTTACATCTTGCTTTAGCTCGCCTAATTTACCCGATACTGTTACAGTGTTATTTTCATAACTAACTGTCACGCCTTCGGGTATATTTATGGGACTGTTTCCTATTCTTGACATTTTATTCTTTTTTTAATAAATGTAACATAAAACTTCACCGCCTACATTTTCTTGGCGTGCTTGCTTGTTTGTCATAACACCCTTTGACGTTGAAACAATTGCAATACCCAATCCGTTTAATACGCGTGGCATATCAGACGAACTTGAATATTTTCTCAAACCGGGCGTACTAATGCGTTGTAATTTTTTAATTACCGGTTCTTTAGTTATTTTATCGTATTTTAAAGCTATCTTTATACTGCCTTGTACGGTATCATCTAAAAATTTGTAGCTCAAAATAAAACCTTGATCAAATAAAATCTTGGTAATCTCTTTCTTAAGATTAGAAGCGGGTAATTCTACCACACGTTTACCGGCACTTACGGCATTTCTAACTCTTGTTAAATAATCTGCTATGGGATCTGTATTCATATATTTAATTTGCGGTTTTGGTTTTTGACTAAAAGTCAAACCTGAAACCAATTTATATTTTTACCAACTTGCTTTTTTAACACCCGGTATCAACCCTTGGTTTGCCATTTCTCTAAAGGTAACACGTGAAATACCAAACTGACGAATATATCCTTTTGGCCTTCCTGTTAACTTACAACGATTGTGTAAACGCACAGGCGAAGCATTTTTAGGAAGCTTTTGTAATGCTTCATAATCGCCGGCTTCTTTTAAAGCTTTTCGTTTGGCTGCGTATTTAGCAACGAGTTTTCTTCTTTTAACCTCTCGGGCTTTCATTGATTCTTTTGCCATTCTTAGTTCTTTTTAAATGGTAAACCTAATTCACTTAGTAAAGCCTTAGCTTCTTTATCTGTAGCGGCCGATGTTACAAAGGTAATATCCATTCCGCCTATCTTGTTAACTTTATCGATGTCAATTTCCGGAAAAATAATTTGTTCGGTTATACCCAAATTGTAATTCCCTCTTCCATCAAATCCATTAACTTTAATGCCACTAAAGTCTCTAACTCTTGGTAATGCAGAAGTCACCAAACGATCTAAAAATTCGTACATTTTAATACCGCGTAGTGTTACTTTAACACCTATGGGCATTCCTTTACGTAATTTAAAAGCAGCCACATCTTTTTTAGATATTGTAGCTACCGCTTTTTGACCAGAAATAGTTGATATTTCATCTACTGCATACTCAATTAATTTCTTATCGGCTATAGCCTCGCCAACACCTTTACTAATTACAATTTTTTGTAATTTAGGTACTTGCATAATATTTTTATAGCCAAATTCTTCTGTAAGAGCTTTCACTATACGGCTCTTATATTCTTTTTTAAGTCTTGGTATGTATTCCATAACTAAATAACTTCTCCAGATTTTTTAGAAAATCGTACTTTTTTACCGTTCTCTATTTTATATCCCACTCTTGTCGCTTGCCCTTTTACAACCAACATTAAGTTAGATATATGTATAGGAGCTTCTTTTTTAACAATACCACCTTGTGGGTTTTGGGCGCTGGGCTTGTTGTGCTTAGACACCATATTAACACCCTCTACAATAGCACGATTTTTTTGACGGAAAATTTGTACTATTTTTCCTTCTTTTCCTTTGTGTTCGCCAACAATTACTTTTACTGTATCTCCAGATTTTAATTTCAACTTCGTCATCTTTTAATAAAATTTAAAGCACTTCCGGTGCTAATGATACAATTTTCATAAATTGCTTTTCGCGCAATTCTCTAGCAACAGGACCAAAAACACGTGTACCACTCATTTCGCCCGAATTGGCATCTAGAAGTACACAAGCGTTGTCGTCAAATCTTATGTAAGATCCGTCTTTACGTCTTATTTCTTTTTTGGTTCTCACTACTACCGCTTTTGAAACCTGTCCTTTTTTAACAGTTCCGTTAGGTGTAGCATCTTTTATTGTTACCACAATCTTGTCGCCAATAGACGCATAACGTCTTTTGGTACCTCCTAAGACTCTAATTACAAGGGCTTCTTTGGCTCCTGTATTATCGGCTACTTTTAATCTTGATTCTTGTTGTAACATAATTATTTGGCTCTTTCAATGATTTCTACTAATCTCCAACGCTTAGATTTACTTAAAGGACGTGTTTCCATTATTCTTACAGTATCTCCTTCGTTGCAATCATTTTTTTCATCGTGTGCAACATATTTTTTAGTCTTTAACACGAATTTTCCGTACATAGGGTGTTTTACTCGTTTAACTTCGGCTACTACAATAGATTTCTCCATTTTATCGCTGGTAACGACCCCAATTCTTTCTTTTCTAAGATTTCTTTTTTCCATCTTTTAGTTAATACAATTATTGTATTGCTCTTTTGGTTAATTCTGTAGCTATTCTGGCTACAGTTCTTCTAAGCGTTCTTAACTGAATTGGATTTTCTAGCGGCGAAATTGCGTGAGCCATTTTAAGATCTGAATAACTCTTCTTCATATCTTTAAATTTTTCTTGCAAATCTTCTACAGACAATTCTTTAATTTCTGATTGTTTCATTTTTTAAATTCAATTAAGCGTTATCAAAATCTCTGGCAATAATAAACTTGGTTTTGACAGGCAATTTTTGCGCTGCTAAACGTAAAGCCTCTTTTGCAATGGCAATTGGCACACCGCCTACTTCAAACAAAATTCTACCCGGTTTAATAGGGGCTACCCAATATTCGGGAGATCCTTTACCTTTACCCATACGCACCTCTAGTGGTTTTTTGGTAATGGGTTTATCGGGAAATATTTTTATCCATAACTGCCCTTCTCTTTTCATATAACGTGTTGCAGCCACACGTGCTGCTTCTATTTGACGGGCTGTAATCCAATTTTGTTCAAGAGATTTTATACCAAACATGCCGTTAGAAAGTCTGTGGCCTCTGTTAGAAATTCCTTTCATCTGACCTTTACCTTTCTGTACCTTACGATATTTTACTCTTTTTGGTTGTAACATCTTCTAAATTTTTTTAAAATTTATTTTCTTCTACGAGGTTGTTTTTTGGCTCCCCTATTTGCAGGTCCTTTTCCTTGTTTTTTGGAAAGACCCACTAACGGAGACAACTCTCTTTTACCATATACCTCACCTTTCATAATCCATACTTTTACACCAATTCTACCATAGGTAGTGTGAGATTCTTCAAGTGCATAATCTATATCGGCTCTAAAAGTAGAAAGAGGAATTCTACCTTCTTTATAATTTTCTGATCGGGCCATTTCGGCACCGTTTAATCTTCCAGAAATCTGAACTTTAATACCTTCGGCATTCATTCTAATGGCGGCTGCAATAGCCATTTTAATAGCACGCCTGTAAGAAATTCTGTTTTCTATTTGACGGGCAATACTCGCAGCGACCAATTTGGCATCTACTTCTGGACGTTTAATTTCAAAAATATTTATTTGAACCTCTTTATTGGTAATCTTTTTAAGCTCTTCTTTTAACTTGTCTACCTCTTGGCCGCCTTTACCTATAATAATACCGGGTCTGGCTGTAGTGATAGTAACGGTTACAAGTTTAAGAGTACGCTCAATAATTACACGAGATA
>CAZMBM010000115.1:0-7075 GCA_964564475.1 uncultured Flavobacteriaceae bacterium
AACCCAGGACCCTCTCCTTAAAAGGGAGATGCTCTACCAACTGAGCTACCAGGTCTCTTAAAATTCGGATGCAAATATACTATCATTTATTAATTATACAAGACGTTTTTTTAAATATTTTATACGATATTTGTCCGGCTAAAACACCTAAATACTTTGACAAAAGATAAGCTTGTTTTACTGGGATATATGGCCTGCGGAAAAACTTCTGTAGCTAAACTTGTGGCTAAAATGAGTCACTTAAAATATATTGATTTAGATACTTACATATCCTTTAAAGAAGAAATGAGTGTTCCCAATATTTTTAAAACCAAAGGTGAAATCTATTTTAGAAAGATTGAAAGTCGGTATTTGAAGGATATTTTAGTTCAAAAATCCGGATATGTTTTAGCTGTTGGCGGCGGCACACCTTGCTACGGCCAAAACATGGAATTGATAAACAACCACGCTACATCAATTTTTATAAACGTTTCATTAAACACACTTGTCTCACGTCTTAAATCAGAAAAAAAGAGCCGTCCATTGGTCGCTAATTTAGACGATAGCGATTTAAATGAATTTGTGGCCAAACACCTCTTCGAAAGACTGCCCTTTTACGAAAAGGCACAGTATATAATTGATGGCTCAGATAAAAATACTGAGACAATTGCTTCAGAAATTTTAAAAATGTCTGTTTAAACCAAAAAGGCTCTGGCCTCTTTGCTATCGAAAATTACCTGTATGTGTTCCTGTAAAGAAGTAGAAAGCGATATTCCTTTAAAATCGGCCTTAACGGGATACTTTTTATGATTGCGGTCAACCAAAACAGCTGTTTTAAACTGCTTTAACGGAACGTCTAAAAAGTGCTTGACGGCATACATCAAAGTTGTACCGGAATTTAATACGTCATCAACCAAAACCAACGATTTGTTTTTATAGGCATCGGTTTCTAGAGATGTCTCCACGCCATTGAGTGGGTTTTTCTTATCTATTTTTACTTCACACAAAATGATGTCTAAACCCGATATTTCTTGTAAAATATGTTGTAATTTTTTAGCTAAAATATATCCATTGGTGGCAATTCCTGCTAAAATAACGGTTTTTGAATCGAAATTGGCCTCATAAATCTGATAGGCAATACGTTTTATTTTATGTTCTATTTGTGTATTATTTAGAATATTAGATTCCATTTGACGCCCGCTTTAAGTTAATTTTTCAAAGATAATAAAGAATTCTCTTCCGCTTCTCGGTTTTATAGAATTATAAGCCGCTTCTAAAACCTCAATTTTAAAATAATTTGAAAAGAGTTTTTGATATTCTTTTTCATTTCCCCCAAAGGGTGGGCCTTCGCTAGTTAATTCAAAATTAAAGAGTAAACCTATCAATTTTCCACCTGATTTTAAGAGTTGCGACATTTTTTCAGCATAAGCGTTTCGCAATATAGGATCTAAAGCACAGAAAAAAGTTTGTTCTACGATAATATCGTATTGAGAATTGTGCTCAAAAAAATCACCTTGAATAAGCTGTGTCTGAGGAAAGTCGGGGACACGCTTTTTAAAATTCTCTAAAGGTTTTTTAGCCAAATCTATGAGCCATACATTTGTAAATCCGCTATTGTGAAGGTATTCGGCTTCATAAGCATTACCCGCACCGGGAATTAGAATTTTAAGATTCTTGTTTTTAAGTTGGTCTATATAGGTTTTAATAGGCGTAGAGGGATAACCAATATTCCAACCGGTACTGTTCTCTTCGTAAAGAGATTCCCAAAAGTGTTTGTCAAATCTGTTTTTAGTCATCTGTATAATCTTCTATGTCACGGCGGTCTTTTTTTGTAGGACGCCCCGTACCTTTTTTACGGTAATAATCTTTAGAATACTTGAGTAAATCTTCTTTTTCAAAGGCCTCTTTGGGTGTGATATCTCTGTAATACAAGCCGGCTATTTTAGCACCTACACGATTTGCAGGGAGGTCTAAGACCTCAAATTGATAATCGATTTGATTTTTACGCACTATTAATTTTTCACTGCCAAAAACTTCTTTAGAAGGCTTGACTTTTTGGCCATTTATACTGACGTGATTTTTTTTACAGGCTTCTGTAGCCAAACTGCGTGTTTTATACACCCTAATACACCACAAATATTTATCTATACGCATCTTAAAAATTATTCTCAAAAGTAATAAGTATTTATCACATAAATGCGAAACATGACTTTTGGTTTTATAACACACTGTTAATGGCATAAATTGTGTAACTTTACACCATTCCAACAGCTCTTATGCCTTTAAACAAAATACAAAATCCCAATCTTTATACTTTCGAAATTAAAGTAACGCCTGATATGATTGATGAATTGAATCACGTGAACAACATGGTATATCTAAGATGGGTAAATCTTGCCGCTACCAAACACTGGGAATTGTTATCAAAAAATAAATTTAACGACTGTTACAGTTGGGTTGCTTTACGTCATGAAATAGACTATTTAAAACCGGCTTTTTTAGATGATATTGTGACTGTTAAAACATGGGTGGGAGAGACCCAAGGGGTTAAATCTACCCGCTATGTAGAACTCTTTGTAACCAATATTCTATTGGCCAAAGCCAAAACTATTTGGTGTTTGCTCGATGCCAAAACGATGCGTCCCAAACGTATTCAAGATGACATGCTTTGGGTTTTAAAACCCCATTAGCGTCCTTGTAAGCGTTCGGCTATATCTTGACAATCGTCTAAAACACGTAACAAATTACTGCTCCATAATTTGGCTATTTGCGCTTCGGTATAACCGCGTTTAACGAGTTCTAAGGTCACATTAAAGGTTTCTGAAGCATCGCTCCAACCGTCAATACCACCACCACCGTCAAAGTCTGAACTAATACCCACGTGATTTATGCCTATTAATTTAACCATATAATCTATATGATCTACCAAATCTTGTACGTTTACAGGAGGGGTTTTCTCTCTAATGACTTTCATGCGTGGATCTTTATCAGCTACTTTTTTTATACGTCTTAAATTTAAAGCAAAAGTTTCAAATGCGGCATCGCTCATAGTACTCATAGTACTCGGGTCGGGCAGAGTAATACCCATTTCTTTTCCTATGGCGTCGTATAGAGGTTTAATGGCTTTTTTATAAGCCTTGTCTTTATCGGCATTTAAATAGCCTGCAAAAGCCACTGTTTGTATCACACCTCTTTTTTTAGCTAAGAGTTTTAATTCTTCATCGTCTAAATTCCGACTGTTATCACATAAGGCTCTTGCGGCTGAATGTGAAGCTATTATAGGAGCTTTACTGTATTTAATTATATCTAAAAACGATTCTTTTGACGGATGTGAGACATCGGCCATAATGCCCCATTTATTCATTTCTTTAAGGGCTTGAAGACCTAAATCAGATAAGCCGTGATAGCGCCAAATACTGTCTTTTTCGCCTGTGTGTGAATCGCAAAATTGGCTGTGTCCATTATGCGACAAGGACATGTATCGGGCACCCAAATCGTAGAATTTCTTAACATTGCTTAAATCTAAACCCATAGAATAGGCATTTTCTACACCTATCATAGCTACTTTTTTCCCGGCTTTATGGATGCGCCTCACGTCATTTGAGGTCAATGCCAGTTCAATTTTATCAGGTGCATATTTTTCGGTTAATCTGTGAATGGCATTAAATTTATCCATAGCATTTTTGTAAGCCTTTGCATAACCATCCGCGTCAAGCGCGCCTTGGGCTGTATAAACAACCAACCAGGTAACATCTAAACCGCCTTTTTCCATTTTAGGAATGTTGACTTGTGTGTCTATATCATCGGCATAATTAAGCGAATCGGTAAAGTTTTTAACGTTGATATCGTTGTGAGTATCGAGCGTGATTACATTTTGATGTATTTTTTTAGCTTTGGCGATAAGCGCTTCTTCTTTACTCATTGTAGGTTTTTTTTGACAGGATGCCGTAATAAGTAGGGCAATAACTGTTATAGAAATTGGTAATTTGGTTTTCATGATATGTGGTTAAAATTGACGGGTAAAGTTAGCAAATCAAATAAAATCGCGATAATTTTCTGAATAATAATTTTTTAACAAAATTATGTATCTTTGAAATCCTGCTAATTTTTAATTATGAAACAAATCCTCCTCTTGATTCTACATTTTGTCTTTTTAGATAAACCTGTAAATGGGAGGGAAATCCACTATCTAAAAAATGTTTAAAAAATATTTAAAAATAGTTCTCAAACTGCTACTTGTTGTTCTTATCATTTTATTGACAAAAACCCTTTATATAGGAGGTGTCTTTAAAAGTATTAGCAATTACAACGCCGGCACTACGACAAAAATTTATACCAATATGCCGGGGACAGAAGACTTGGCTTACGACAAAGCGCATAATTTATTGTTTATTTCGTCCAGTAATCGCTGGGCCACAACACTTAAAAACGAAAATCCGCTTGACGGTATTTACGCCCTAAACTTAAATGATAGTTTAAACGAAGTGCCTAAAAAAATATTAACCACCTACAGTGGCAACTTTCACCCTCATGGTATTTCTGTTTTACAACAGGGGGGAAGTACCTACCTTTTT
Organism: uncultured Flavobacteriaceae bacterium; assembly: GCA_964564475.1. Taxonomy (GTDB): domain Bacteria; phylum Bacteroidota; class Bacteroidia; order Flavobacteriales; family Flavobacteriaceae; genus CG1-02-35-72. Next base: position 4,554 of record CAZMBM010000115.1, read on the forward strand.
GTTGTAAATCACAATAAAACAGGTAGTTATATAGAAAAATTCAAATTCGAAAACGGAACCTTAATGCATCTTAAAAGTTATGCTAGCGACCTGTTATTCAGTCCGAATGACGTAACGGCATCAACCGATTCTACTTTTTACGCCACCAACGACCATGGCTCTAGAAGCAAATTGGGGACAAGTTTAGAGGCATATTTACAGCTGCCCAAAAGTTATGTGGTGTACTTTGACGGACAGCATTATAAAAAAGTGATTAGCCATTTAAAATACGCCAATGGTCTTATTTTATCTCCCGATAAACAAAAATTGTACGTGGCCACGTCAACAGGGCAAAAGATTTTGATTTATACCTTAAAACCTAACGGCGACCTGTTTTTACAACATTATATTAATACACATACAGGTAACGATAATATTACTATTGACGCCACAGGCGATTTATGGGTAGGTGCACACCCTAAATTGTTGAAGTTTACAATTCATGCCAAAGATTCTACAAAAATTTCGCCTTCTGAAGTTTTGCGTATCCACAAACAAAAAAATGGGATTTATAAACAAGAGGTTTATTATTTAAATGATGGTGTAGAAATTTCGGCCTCAAGTGTGGCGTATAAGTTTGGAGACAATATTTATGTAGGGGATGTGTTTCAGCACAAATTGTTGCGTATATCTCTAAAAGAATAATTAATTTTCTGTTACGGCCTCTTAAAATAGAGGTAGGTTTCAAAAAACTCTATTTAACATAATATAAATTATAGTGCAAATACAGTAATTTGCGTATAGCCTTATTTCAAGGCTATTTAACATAAAACCAGTTCTGTATCCTTTAGGAACAGAACGGCAATGATTTTATGTTAAAGCAAATGACGCTTAAAAAAGATTTAAAGTTTATTAACGTGGTAATTTCAGCGAGCTCCCGTCTCCATGTCTTATCAATAATTTTAAAATTATATGCAAATCTACATCCTTCCGGTGCATGTGATACATTTTTAAATTAATAAGAAAGACATTATCAATTAGTTATTCTAAAAATTAATTTAAAAGTCATAAAATTTTCATAAAATGTTTTTTTATAATAGTATTACTATTATTTTTGCGCTTTATAATATTATATATGGAAAGTTTACTATCGAACATTAAAATAGAGAGACCTCAAGGTATTTATTTAAAAGATCCTGAGTCCTCTGCTTTAGGTAAAAAAATTATAGAGAATAGTGTTATTCTTATTGAAAGTATTGGTTTTGACGATTTTAATTTTAAAAAATTAGGAGAATTCATAGTTTCTAATGAAAGCTCTATATATCGTTATTTTGAAAATAAACATAAGTTATTGGTTTACCTTACATCTTGGTACTGGAGTTGGATAGAATATCAACTTGTGTATGAAACCAATAACATTAACAATCCCAAAGAAAGGTTAATAAAAGCTATTAAAATAGTTACCAGAACCACAGAACAAGACAGTAATTACAGTCATATTAATGAGGTTTTATTAAACCAAATTATAATTAATGAAAACTCAAAATCTTATTTAACTAAAAGTATAGATATTGAACAAAAAGTAGGTTACTTTATGCCTTATAATCGTGTCGTACAACGTTTGTCAGAAATAATTTCTGATTATGCCAATACTTACAAATACAGTTTAACTTTAGCCTGTACTGTTATAGAAGGTGCTTTACATCAACATTTTATAAAAAATTATTTTAAGTCTCTTACCAATTGCAATAAAAAAAATACACCAACCAAATTTTTTACAGATTTAACATTAAAAACGTTATTACTAAATGGAAAGTAACCCTTTGTCTCCATGGCAACGTTTCCTGGAATTACTAAGATTAGAGCGTAAAGATATTTTTCAAATAGCCTATTATTCAGTATTCGAAGGTTTAATAGCATTGTCACTGCCATTAGGCATACAAGCTATAATTAATTTATTACAAGGAGCGCAACTATCTACTTCTTGGGTTGTTTTAATAATACTGGTAACCGCCGGCGTTGCATTTTCAGGTATTTTAAAGTTGATGCAAATGCGTATTATTGAAACAATACAACAACGCATTTTCACAAGAGCTTCTTTAGAATTGAGCTATCGTTTCCCAAAGATAAAAATGACTGAATTACGTAAATATTATCTTCCCGAATTAGCAAATCGTTTTTTTGACACCTTAACCATACAAAAAGGTCTGTCTAAAATATTAATTGATATTCCTTCGGCATTCTTACAGGTTATATTTGCTTTAATTCTGCTTTCGTTTTACCACTCGTTTTTTATATTTTTTGGCCTATTGTTATTATTCTTAATCTATTTGGTCTTTAAATATACAGCAAAACGCGGATTAGAGACAAGCTTAAACGAATCTAAAGATAAATACAGAGTCGCACATTGGTTACAAGAGATTTCACGCGCAGTAATTAGTTTTAAACTCTCCGGTAAAACCCATTTAGCAATGTCTAAAAATGATGATCTGGTTTCAGAATATTTAAAATCACGAGAAAGTCATTTTAAAATATTGATGTTA
>CAZMBM010000116.1:0-6765 GCA_964564475.1 uncultured Flavobacteriaceae bacterium
TGCGTTATTTAAAACAATTCGATTTTTGGTTGGTAAAAGAAGTGGGCTCAGAGCGTGCCATTGTACATGATTTAGCACCCCATTTGGTCGTGCCCGAAAAAATGTTACTGCCCATAATTGAAGGCGGCACTTACGGTAAATGGCTGACCTCTGTCGGACTAAAAATCTACGATATTTTAGCCAAAGTAACAGGCGATGACAAGCGTAAAATGCTCGATAAGCAAGAAGCTATGGCAATTGAACCACTTTTGCCCTTTGACATTTTAGAAGGAGCCGGCTTTTATGCCGAATACCGTACCGATGACGCCCGCTTAACCATAGAAGTTTTAAAAACAGCTGTAAAAAATGGCGCTAATGCCTTAAATTATGCAGAGGTCACAGGTTTTTTGTACGATGACAAAACGGTAAATGGTATTTTGGTAACAGATAAAAACATTGACAAAACTTTTGAGATAAAAGCTAAATTTATTGTTAATGCTGCCGGTCCTTGGGTTGATGACATAAGGCTGATAAATCATCCCGGCACTTCTAAATATTTACATTTAACCAAAGGGGTTCATTTGGTTTTTGACCGTCAAAAATTACCCGTTAAACACGCTATTTATTTTGATGTACCCGATGGCCGTATGATGTTCGCCATTCCGCGTGGTAAAACCACTTATATTGGCACAACCGACACCAATTATCAAGCCGATAAAGATAAAATAGGGGTTTCTTTAACCGATGCACTTTATTTAATCAGTGCCGTCAATCAGATGTTTCCAGATGTCATTTTGAGTTTAGAAGATGTTATATCAAGCTGGGCCGGTGTGCGCCCGCTCATCCATCAAGAGGGTAAAAAACCGGGTGAATTATCGCGAAAAGACGAAATTTACGTGTCCGATTCAGGATTAATTTCTATCGCCGGAGGCAAGTTAACAGGCTACCGTAAAATGGCCGAGCGCGTAACCGATTTAGTCTGTAAAAAATATTACCGCAAACACAAACACAGCTTTAAAGAATCTGTTACACACAATATTAATCTTTGTGGGGGTGACTTTTCAAATTATAAAGCCGTAAAATCCTATCTAAAAAAAGTTAGCCGAAAATTAGCCCCTTTTGGTTTAGAATCTTTTGACGCCACTTATTTGGTACATAATTACGGTAGCCAAACCGATGTTATTCTTAAACAGTTTGCCTCTCAAAAAAATAAAAACAAGACCGTGGCTTTGGCTTTAGCCGAATTAGACTTTTGTTTTGAAAACGAAATGGTTTTAAAACCTATGGATTTTTTAAGTCGCCGTACAGGACGTCTGTACTTTGATATAAAAAGTATTGCATTACTTAAAAAACCTATCGTCAAAATATTTGCCGAAAAGTTTAATTGGTCACCCCAACAATCTAAAAATGCATTACAAGAAATTGACCAATATGTAGTAGAGGTCACAGATTTCGGTACAGGCTAGTTGAGTTTTGTCGTCAGTTTTTGGAAGACCTTTTTGGCGTTTTTCCCTTCGTATAAAATGCTGTAAACCGCATTAATAATGGGTGTACGTGCCTTGTTTTTTTGATTGATTTGATAAGCACTTTTGGTGGCGTAATAACCTTCGGCCACCATGCTCATTTCCATCATAGCCGACTTTACGGTATACCCCTTACCTATCATCGTACCAAACATACGGTTGCGACTAAAGGTAGAATAACCGGTTACCAACAAATCGCCCAAATAAGCCGAGTTATTGATGTTGCGTTTCATATAGTGAACTTTTTTTATAAAACGCTTCATTTCTCTAATAGCATTGCTCATTAAAACCGATTGAAAATTATCCCCATAACGCAAACCGTGAGCAATACCCGCAGCAATGGCAAAGATATTTTTAAGCATCGCGGCATATTCTGTACCAATAATATCATCCGAAATTTTAACCCTTATGTAGGCGCAGGCCAAATTTTGACCGATAAAATCGGCTTTAGCCTTATCAATACTTGCAATAGTCAAATAAGACAAGCGTTCTAAAGCCACTTCCTCGGCATGGCAAGGACCTGTAATGACGCCAATATTTTCGAAAGGCACTTGGTATATTTTGTTGAAATGTTCGCCGACTATCAGCCCCGTAGAAGGCACAATACCTTTTATGGCCGAAAAGATAATCTTATCTTTTAACGATACTTTTAAATTACTCAGCGCCGTTTCTAAAAAAGCCGAAGGGATAACAAAAATCAGATAATCGGCCCAAGCCACCATTTCGTTAATATCATGAGAAAGCACCAATTTAGAGGTGTCAAGGTTGACAGAACTTAAATAATTAGGATTATTTTTATGGGTTTTTATATGTGTTAAAGTGGCTGTGTTACGCATATACCAACCTACTTTAGTATTGTTTTCACACAACATTTTTATGATAGCCGTAGCCCAGCTACCGCCACCAAAAACAGCTATTTTAGGTTTTGAATTCATAGGGGATTTATAAAAACCACAAAATTAGTCTTTTTTTAAGGATTATAAATTTTGATTGGTCGTGTAATTTTTAATATCTTTAAACTTTTAAAAATCAAACCTTTTTATCCTTATGGAAGTAGTAAACGAAAACGGACACCCCGTTAAACCACCCGAAAATAAAAAACTAGTGGCAGGCATTTTGGCTATTATAGCCATTACAGGCGGTTTGGGTATTCATAAATTTATATTGGGTTATACCCGAGAAGGTATTTTGCAAATTATATTAACTTTTGCAACCTGTGGTGTGGGTGGGCTTATTCCTTTTATTGAAGGCATTATTTACCTTACAAAAACAGACGAAGAATTTTACCAAACCTATCAGGTAAACAAGCGCGGTTGGTTTTAAGAATTACCGTTTAACTTGCGTTCTAAATCGGCTTGAAACTCTTCCATAACGGGTTTTACAGTACTTTCGGGCAGGTCGGCTATACGAATATACATCAATCCGTCAATAGCGTTGTTAAATTTAGGATCGACATTAAAGGCGATTAATCTGGCGTTTTGTTTGACGTATTTTTTTAGTAAAACAGGTAAACGCAAACTGCCCGGCTCAATCTCATCAATAATCTTGTCGAATTTATTCATGTCGGCTTTACTCGCATCAAAAATAAAATCTTTGTGCTCGTCTTTTAAACGCACTTTATAGGCTTTTTTAGGGTGTACATACTGTGCAATATATGGGTCGTAGTAGTTAGATTTCATAAATTCAATCATCAAACTTTTTGTAAAGTTCGAAAACTTATTACTGATGCTTACACCTCCCATTAAATATTTCAAATGCGGATAACGTAGGGTAACATGAACAATGCCTTTCCACAACAAAAAGAGTGGCATAGGACGCTGTTGGTATTCGTTAATAATAAAAGCCCTTCCCATTTCTATGGTTTTACTGAGCATGGGATACAGTTCGGGTTCAAACCTGAACAGTTCGTTTACATAAAACCCTTCTACACCGTAAGTTTTATAAATTTGGTCACCCATACCCATCCTATAAGCCCCCACCACACGTTGGGCATCATTGTCCCACAAAAATAGGTGTTTGTAATAGGTGTCATAATTATCCAAATCTATCGCTTTGTTTGTCCCTTCGCCAATTGATCTAAAGGTTATCTCTCGTAAACGTCCTATTTCACGTAAAATACAGGGTATTTGGCTGCTGTCTGCCAAAAAAACAGAATAATTCTTACTGGTTAAGAGTATCGCATCCGAAGCTTTTAAAGCATTTACTTCCTTATTTAAATCGGTTGCACAAACTGCTGAAATGATGGTTTTAGGATGTGATGGAAATTTTAAACTTGGTGTTGTGATTTTTACCACGCTTCTTTTATAAGGATTGGCCAAAACATAGGTCTTCATCCTTAAAAAATCTGAAAATTTATTTAAATCTGTAAAAATGGCTTGATCTTTAACAGAAATGGGTTTCCCTATTCTTACTTTTATGGTACGGCTTTTTTGAGTTAATAATTCTGATGGCAATTTTGCGGTGCGCAATGTGCCACTTATTTTGGCTAAAAAATAAAATAAAATACTGTTTTTAGCATGAAAACAAATAGGGACAACAGGCACCTGTGCATTTTTAATGAATTTAACGGCAGACAGTTCCCAAGGTTTATCTTGAATAACCATATCGTTATTATAGGTTGAGACTTCTCCCGCCGGAAAAATGCCCAAAGAATTACCGTTTTTTATATGCTCGAAAGCATGCTTTAAGCCTTTATAACTCGATTTATTTTCGGCTTTTTTAGTTTCAAACGGATTCACAGGCAATACAAAATCCTTTATCGGCTCAATTTTTAGTAGAATAAAATTTGCCAATATCTTAAAATCTGGTCGGCTCTTAGCCAAAAGTTTCAGCAATAAAATACCGTCTATACCGCCTAAAGGATGATTAGAAATGGTAATAAAAGGACCTGTTTTAGGAATGCGCATTAAATCTTCCTCAGGAATTTCAAAATCTATTTGAAATTCTTTTATTAGGGCTTCCAAAAAATCATCTTTTTCCAGATGTTTGGTGTCATCGTAAATTTTATTGAGTCTAGAAATTCCTAAAAGTTTAAGAATTAACCACCCAAAACTATTGCCAACGAATCCAAACTTACTAAGATTTAAAACTTTAGCAATTTCTTTTGCCGATATCAAACTCATATTTTATTCTTGGTAAAGAATCAAAGATACACATTCTATTTTACTATAAGTTGAATGGTGTTTTCGACACGTTGTTCCAATAAAATTTCTTTGCCATTTTTTATACTGTTTAAAGCGTCATCGTCAAAATGTCTGATGGTAAATAAGGTAACATCTTTAAAATGTATGACTTTATAATTTTGGCTGAGTTGTTCTAAAAAGGGACTAAAATTGGTGTATTTATCTTCTATACACACCCTAAAATTTAAAGCCGAATTTTGAATTAAATTAACCTTTAACTTGTAGGTATCTAATAGTTCAAATAAAGCGCTTATGTTGTGCTCTACCATAAAAGAAAAATCGAGTGCCGAAATTTGTAAGTAAATTTGATTTCTTTTAATGACAAAACAGGGCACCACAGGTGTTATGTCTTGGCCTTTAGCAACAGTTGTTCCTTTTTTATCTAATTCTATAAAAGACCTCACATAAAGTGGTATTCCGCTGTTTTCTAATGGTTTTAGGGTTTTAGGATGTATCACTGAAGCCCCGTAAAAAGCCATTTCTATGGCTTCTTTATACGATATCTGATTGAGCAATGTGGTCGTGTTAAATTCACGCGGATCGGCGTTTAGAACACCTTGGACGTCTTTCCAAATGGTCACACTTTTGGCTTTTAAAGCATAGGCAAATATGGCGGCAGTATAATCAGACCCTTCACGACCCAGCGTAGTTGTAAAGTTATCGGCCGTTGCGCCTAAAAAGCCTTGCGTTATATACAATTTTCTTTTATCTACAGCTGTATTTATTCTGTGTATTGTGTCGTCCCAATTAACTTTGGCATCACGGTAATCGGCATTGGTAACAATCACTTGACGTACATCTAACCATTGATTTTCTATAGCAATACTTTTTAGATAGGCGCTTATAATTTTGGTCGATAAGAGCTCGCCAAAACTGACTATTTGATCGTATGCAAAATTGTAATTGGTAGAGCGGTTGGCCAACATAAACCCTTTTAACAGTCCAAAAACATGTTCGATTTCGAACAAAATAGGTGGATTCTCTGTTTCGAACAAATCGTTAATAATGACCGTGTGATAAGTCTTAATGTCTTGTATGTAGGCATCTAAATCGGTGTCTTTGTCTATATAAGCCCGTACAACTTTCTCGAAAGCATTGGTCATTTTACCCATGGCAGAGACAATAACAAGAGTGTTTTTAGTCCCTTCGTTGTTTAATACTTTTACCAAGTTTCTAATACCCGCGGCATCTTTAACCGAGGCGCCGCCAAATTTAAAAATGTTCATTTTAATTTTTTTCTATATAAATTTTTAATGCTTGTTCTTCCATTTGTGCCGTACACCAATCGGGTAAAATTTTAGCACCCGATTTTTTGTAGAAATCTATAGCCGATGTATTCCAATCGAGGACAACCCATTCTACACGTTTTACTTTTTTCTTATAGGCATACTTTAACACTTTAGTATATAACGCCTTGCCTATACCTAAGCCGCGTTTGTCTTTTTTAACAATTAGGTCTTCTAAATGTAATGTAGGCCCTTTCCATGTGGAATAACGCGGATAAATAAGGGCCATGCCTACAATTTCGCCGTCCATTTCGGCCACAAAAGTCTTAAAAAGCAGTTTTTTACCAAAACCGTCTTTTTGTAGTTGTTTTTCTGTAACCACAACAGCATCAGGTTCTTTCTCAAAAACAGCCAATTCTTTTATAAGGGATAATACCTGTAACATGTCAGTTTTTTTCCCTTTTCTTACTATAAAATCCATTTTTAAAATAATAATTGGGCAAATTTAACGATATTTGTCATCTAAACTAATTTATTCGCTGTTATGACTCATAAACCTAACACCTTAGGAGAATTTATTATTAGCAACCAACAAGACTTTAAATACTCCTCCGGCGAATTATCACGACTCATTAATTCTATCAGACTGGCTGCAAAAGTAGTTAATCACGAAGTAAACAAAGCCGGTTTGGTTGATATTTTAGGCGCCGCTGGCGATACCAATATTCAAGGCGAAGCCCAGCAAAAACTCGATGTTTATGCCAATGAAATTTTTATGCAAACCCTTATAAACAGGGAAATAGTGTGTGGCATTGCCAGTGAAGAAGAAGACGATTTTGTACGTATTGAAGGCCG
>CAZMBM010000117.1:0-6546 GCA_964564475.1 uncultured Flavobacteriaceae bacterium
GTCGTAATTAATGGTAAGTATTTCTTGAAAATCTACAGGAAAGGCATTACTGGAATAATAAATCAGTGTACCGCTTCTTACCGCGCCGGGGTTTATTCTGTTTTCATATTGTTTGGTGTAAAGCTTAGCATAATCTTGCCAAAATACCCTTCCCGCTCCGAAAAGTATCCGGACTTCAAGATTTTAAAAGCTAATATAAAAACCCGCTATTTTATAATAAATATATTGTTTATCATATACTTATTATTGTTTTACAATAATATATTATATATTTGAAAAATTAAAATATTTGAAAATGAAAAAAATAACACTATTCAAAATGCTGCTTGACATTCTATGTTTCTTTTTTTTACTTTGGTTCATTGCATTTATCGCCATAGTTCCTACCGGAAAAACCACCTTTAACCATCTAACAATCGATATTGAAAATTGGAATTTATTTTACTGGTCCATATCGATTGCAAGCTTAATAACTTCTATAATTTTTATGAGAGGATTATATTATTTAAGAAAAGTAGCTAGATTATTGGCCGAAAAGTATTTCTCAGATATAAATATTATAAATTCAAAGAAAGTGGGCGTTCATTTTTTACTCGCAGGTGCTCTTTATTCTTCTATAATAGTAATTCTATGGTTGAAAGAGTCAATTGAAACGGGAGAATTTGAAATAGGAACTGATATGGATTTAATAGCCCCATTAACTTTAATGATTATTGGAGTATTTTTTATCATACAAAGTAAAAATCTATTGCTAGCGAAAAGTTTCAAAGAAGAAAATGAATTAACTGTTTAAATTATGGCTATTATAATAAACCTTGATGTTGTGTTGGCTAAACGAAAAATGAAAAGCAAAGAACTTGCAGAAATAATCGGTATTACAACTGCTAATATTTCAATTTTAAAATCTGGAAAAGCAAAAGCAATTCGATTTTCTACTTTAGAAAAAATATGTATCGCACTAAAATGCCAACCCTCCGACATATTAGAATATATTGAAGACAAAAATTAAATACTCCACTCCGCAAAATCTAAAAACTTTGCCTGGTCCGTATAAGAGGAAAAAGAAATAATTAACAAACCATTAAATTATCACAAATTAAGACCTGTATCAAAAAACGATACAGGTTTTTTTGTGACCTTGTCATTGTAAATAGAAACATAATAAACATATAGTAATCAGTAAATTATACAGTAAAACATTAAATTGACTATTGTAGAAAATAAATTCCCTTCACAAAGTAAGCAACTGTCAAGTTTACTTTTGGGGGTCATTATAGAAATTAAATACAGACAAGATATACATAAATGCACTTAAATAAATACAGCAAACGCGTTACCCAAGACCCCAACCAACCGGCGGCGCAAGCCATGCTCTACGGCGTGGGTTTAACCGAAGCCGATATGCAAAAACCGCAAATAGGCATTGCCAGTACAGGTTTCGATGGCAACACTTGTAATATGCATCTCAACAATTTAGCCGCTAAAATAAAATTCCACGTCAATCAAAAAGAATTGGTGGGCTTGATGTTTCACACCATCGGCGTAAGCGATGGTATTTCTATGGGGACAAGTGGTATGAACTATTCATTGCCTTCGCGCGATGTGATAGCCGATTCTATAGAAATAGTAATGAATGCCCAAAGTTACGACGGCTTGGTTACGGTTGTGGGTTGTGATAAAAATATGCCGGGGGCTGTTATGGCCATGTTACGCTTAAACAGGCCGGCTTTTATGGTTTATGGGGGTACTATTGCTTCCGGAAATCACAAAGGTAAAAAACTCGATATTGTCTCGGCTTTCGAGGCTCTGGGTGAAAAAAATTCCGGAAAATTAAGCGATACCGAATTTAAAGAAATTATTAAAAAAGCCTGTCCGGGTGCCGGGGCTTGTGGTGGGATGTACACGGCCAATACCATGGCCTCTTCTATTGAAGCCTTGGGCTTTTCACTGCCTTTTAACGCCTCGTTACCGGCCGAGCACCCCGATAAAAATAAAGAAACAAGATTAGTAGCTGATGCTATAGATAACTTGATAAAACTAGACTTAAAACCTTTAGATATCATCAGCAAAAAAGCACTCGAAAATGCTATTACGGTAGTTATTGCGCTAGGGGGGTCAACCAATGCCGTGTTGCATTATTTGGCCATAGCCAAAGCCGCCAAAATAGCATTTACTTTAGATGATATCCAGCGAATTAGCGACAAGACACCTGTCTTGGCCGACCTTAAACCCAGTGGTAAATATTTGATGGAAGATGTTCACAATATAGGTGGTACGCCGGCTGTGATGAAATACCTGCTTAACAAAGGCTATTTACACGGCGATTGTATGACGGTAACCGGTAAAACCATAGCTGAAAATTTAGCAGATATCAGACCTGTGGCATTTGCGCAAAAGGTTATTCACAATATTGATACAGCCATAAAAAAAACAGGACATCTTCAAATATTAAGAGGCTCTATTGCCCCCGAAGGATCTGTGGCCAAAATTACGGGTAAAGAAGGTCTGATATTTAAAGGTACGGCTAAGGTTTTTGACAGCGAACAAGAGGCTAATGACGGTATCGCCAACGGATTGGTTAAAAAAGGCGATGTTATTGTCATTAGGTATGTAGGGCCACGCGGCGGTCCGGGAATGCCCGAAATGCTCAAACCCACTTCTATGATTATGGGAGCCGGTTTGGGTAAATCGGTAGCCTTGATTACCGATGGCCGTTTTTCGGGGGGCACACACGGCTTTGTGGTAGGACATATTACGCCCGAAGCTCAAGATGGCGGTTCTATAGCCTTGATTAAAAACGGCGATACTATTACCATTGATGTGACCCAAAACCGTATAGATTTAAACATTACTAATAAAGAATTTATAACCCGTAAAAAGGCATGGGTACAACCCAAACTAAAAGCCCAAACAGGTATTTTGTACAAATATGCCAAAAGTGTTTCAACAGCCTCTGAAGGCTGTGTAACAGATGAATTTTAAGCGATTATGGAGACATTAAGTAAAACAATTGTTAAAAAAAATCCAGTGTTAACTTCAAAAGTTTCTGGTGCCGAAGCCGTGTTAAAATGTTTACAGGCCGAAAATATAGATTTGGCATTCGGTTACCCGGGGGGAGCTATCATGCCTATTTACGACGAGTTGTATAAATATCGCGATAAAATAAATCATATTTTAACCCGTCATGAACAAGGGGCTATTCATGCCGCACAAGGCTTTGCACGTGTGACGGGTAAAACGGGTGTGGTTTTTGCTACTTCGGGACCCGGTGCTACCAATTTGGTTACCGGTATTGCCGACGCACAAATAGATTCTACACCTTTGGTGTGTATTACGGGTCAAGTCGCTTCACACTTATTGGGCTCAGATGCTTTTCAAGAAACAGATATCGTGGGAATATCAACACCTGTAACCAAATGGAATTATCAAATTACCCGAGTCGAAGAGATTCCTGAAATTTTAGCTAAAGCATTTTACATTGCTAAATCGGGCAGACCGGGCCCCGTACTTATCGATATCACAAAAGATGTTCAGTTTGCAGAAATCGATTTTAAATACAAAAAATGTCATAAAATAAGGAGTTACCGTCCGGTACCGAATATTGATATTAAAAAATTGCAACAAGCAGCAACATTTATCAATCAGGCTAAAAAACCCTTTATTGTTTTCGGACAAGGCGTTATTATCGGTCAAGCCGAAGCCGAGTTTAAAGCGTTTATAGAAAAAACGGGTATCCCATCGGCGTCAACAGCTTTGGGTTTGTCGGCTTTAGAAACCCAACACAGACTGCATGTGGGGATGGTGGGTATGCATGGTAATTACGCCCCCAATGTTTTGACTAATGAGTGTGATGTGCTCATTGCTGTTGGCATGCGTTTTGACGATAGGGTAACGGGTAATTTAAACACTTATGCCAAACAAGCCAAAGTGATACATTTTGAAATCGATCCGGCCGAGATAGATAAAAATGTCAAAACAGACGTGGCTGTTTTGGGTAATGTAAAAGAAACACTGTCCTTAATGATGCCTATGCTTAAGGTGGCCAACCACCAATCGTGGTTAGACAAATTTAACAGATTATACCAAAAGGAATATCAGGTGGTTATCAAAGACCAGTTAAATCCCACAAAAGAAGGTTTAACCATGGGCGAAGTAGTTGACAAGATTAACAGAGAAACCAAAGGAGAAGCCATTATTGTATCAGATGTGGGACAGCATCAAATGTTTGCCTGCCGTTATGCCGATTTTATCAAAACCCGTAGCAGTGTCACATCGGGCGGATTGGGTACTATGGGCTTTGCCCTGCCGGCGGCCATAGGCGCCAAAATGGGACAGCCAAATCGCGAAGTTATTGCAGTTATTGGCGATGGCGGTTACCAAATGACTATTCAAGAGTTGGGAACCATTTTACAAACAAAAGTCCCTGTAAAAATTGTAGTACTCAATAACAGCTTTTTAGGGATGGTACGCCAATGGCAAGAATTGTTCTTCGACAGGCGTTATGCCTCAACGGTTATGACAAACCCCGATTTTGTTAAAATAGCACAAGGCTACGGTATAAAAGCCAATCGCGTAAGCCAACGCAAGGATTTAGCCAGCGCTATAAATGACATGATAGCATCAAAAGAATCGTATTTTTTAGAAGTTGTTGTAGAAAAAGAAGACAATGTGTTCCCCATGATTCCGTCCGGGGCAACTGTTTCAGACATCAGATTAAGTTAATTATGGAAGAAAAACAAAAATTTACCGTGTCGGTTTATACCGAAAATAATGTGGGTTTACTCAACCGTTTATCAGCCATATTTTTAAAGCGTCATATTAATGTAGAAAGCATGACGGTAAGTCCGTCAGAAATAGAGCACGTACACCGCTTTACTTTTGTAGTTGAAGTGTCTGAAGAGATCATGCGAAGAGTTGTAGGTCAATTAGAAAAACAAATTGAAGTCATAAAAGCTTATTACCACAAAGAAGACGAGATTATTTATCAAGAAACGGCCATGTTTAAATTATCGACCGAGTTTTTATATGACGAACGCATCCAAAACAAATTAAAATTACGGCGGGCGCATATGGTAAACATTACCAGAGACTTTTTTGTTATAGAAACAACAGGCCTAAAAGAAGACATAGACCGCTTGCACGAGCGATTGAAACCATACGGGCTTTTACAGTTTGTGCGTTCGGGACGAATTGCCATTTCAAGACCTAAAATGGCTATAACAGAACTATTACAAGAAAATTATATTTAAAAATACACAATGGAAAATTATTTTAACGCATTACCACTACGATTAAAATTAGAACAATTGGGCACTTGCGACTTTATGGATACCTCAGAATTCGAATCCGGTGTCAAAAAACTGGAAGATAAAAAAATCGTCATAGTAGGTTGTGGTGCACAAGGCTTAAATCAAGGTTTAAATATGCGCGATTCGGGCTTAGATGTGTCGTATGCTTTACGCGATGGCGCCATTGCCCAAAAACGGGCTTCGTACAAGAATGCCACAGAAAACGGTTTTAAAGTTGGAAACTATCAAGAGATGATTCCAACAGCCGATTTGGTGATAAATCTTACACCCGATAAACAACACACAGCGGTAATTAAGGCCGTGATGCCACTGATGAAACACGGGTCAACTTTATCGTATTCTCATGGGTTTAACATTGTTGAAGAAGGGATGCAAATCCGTAAAGATATTACAGTGATTATGGTGGCACCCAAATCGCCGGGTACCGAAGTCCGCGAAGAGTACAAACGCGGTTTTGGCGTGCCTACTTTAATTGCCGTACATCCCGAAAACGATCCCAATGGCGACGGTTTCGAAATAGCCAAAGCTTATGCAGCCGCCACGGGTGCACATAAGGCCGGTGTGTTGCATTCGTCTTTTGTAGCCGAAGTAAAATCTGATTTAATGGGCGAACAAACCATTTTATGCGGGGTCTTGCAAACCGCTTCAATTGTATCGTTCGATAAAATGATAGAAAAAGGCATTGAGCCGGGTTATGCTGTTAAATTAATCCAGCATGGTTGGGAAGTGATAACCGAAGCCTTAAAACATGGCGGCATAACCAATATGATAGACCGTTTGTCTAATCCGGCTAAAATAAAAGCCTTTGAATTGGCCGAAGAGCTCAAGCAACTTATGCGTCCGTTATACCAAAAGCATATGGATGATATTATGAGTGGCACTTTTTCTAAAACGATGATGGAGGATTGGGCTAACGATGACGAAAATTTATTAAAATGGCGAGCCGAAACAGCTGAAACGGCTTTCGAAAAAACACCGGCAGGCAGTATGGAAATAGCCGAACAAGATTATTTTGACCATGCCGTTTTAATGATAGCTTTTGTTAAGGCAGGTGTTGAGTTAGCCTTCGAAACAATGACCGAAGCCGGCATAAAAGAAGAGTCGGCTTATTACGAATCGCTACACGAAGTGCCCTTAATTGCTAATACCATAGCCCGTAAAAAATTGTACGAAATGAACCGCATTATTTCAGATACAGCCGAATACGGTTGCTACTTGTTTGACCATGCTTGTAAAC
>CAZMBM010000118.1:0-6517 GCA_964564475.1 uncultured Flavobacteriaceae bacterium
GCAAGGTGTCTTATTTTAAAAGACCTTTAAACTTAACAATAGCAAGGATTTAATCGGTATTAAACAATTTTAATCGGACATCAATATATTTTTATTTAGATTAGAAAAATTACCTAGAAAGACAAACGTTTATGATGCCATTTCTTTTAAGGCTTTAACAAAATGGTCCAGTTCGCTTGTTAGTGTAAACACATTGGGTGTTATACGACAACCTTTTACATTGGCATAATCTATAGCTACGGTAAAAATAGCATATTCTGCCAATAGTCTTTTGGCCAAATCGGCTGGTTTGATACCTTTAATACCCACATTGGCAATACCGCATGCTCTGAACGATTCTTTGGGTGTGTTGACAATAATATTGGGGTGGTTGCGTACTTTAGACGTCCAATATTCTTGTAAATAACGTAAGCGTGCCTCTTTGCGTGAACCGCCTAGCATGTTGTAATAATCAATAGCACTTTCTATGGTTAAGTCGTGATACACCGGATGTGTTCCTGTATGGTTTAATCTCGAAATATCGCCCGGTGCACGGTCTTGCTCGGCAAAAATAGGCCAAACAGTATCTATATGGGCATCGTTTACGTATAGCATGCCGGTTCCCAACGGAACGGCCAACCATTTGTGTAAACTGGAGCCGTAATAATCACATTCTAAATCGGCAATATTAAATTGAAAATGTCCTACGCAATGCGCCCCGTCAACCATCACTTGAACGCCTTTTTTGTGGGCCATTCGGACTATTTTTTTAACGGGAAGAATCTGTCCTGTAATATTTATCATATGACATATCATTAATAATTTAGTTTTAGCTGTGATAGCATCGGCGTAAAGTTTAACAATAACATCGTCTGAAGAAGGATGGTTGGGTACAGATACTATTTTATTTACCACACCATAGCGTTTGGAGACCTGTTTAAACATATTTTTCATAGCCCCGTAATCTTGTTTGGCAAATACAGCTTCGTCACCTTTTTGCCAAGGAAACCCTTTGATAATCATATCTAAAGATTCGGTTGTGTTACGGGTTAAAATAAGATTTTTGGTTTTACACCCCACAACTTTAGCCAATTTTTCGGTCATACGTTTTTTATTTTCCCATTGTACGGTGCGCATATAATAAGACCCTTCGTAATTCACCATTTTGGTATTGGCTATCATTTTGTTTAGGGTAGCTGTGGGCAGGATATTGTAATAACCACTTTCAAGATTAATATAATCGGGTTTGAGTTTGTAATCTTGGCGAACTTTAAGCCAAAAGTCTTCGGTAGTAGAGAGTTTTTTTACAGACAAATGCTTGTAGGGTTTTAACCACGTATTTAAGGCATTTACCGGTAATGGTGCAGCCAAAGCAACGAGGCTGAGGGTTTTTAAAAAATCTCTTTTTTTCATTGTATTTGGATTTAAATAAGGAAAAGCAAATTTTAGTCTTGTAAAGATAATTTTTATTTTTTAATAGTCTGTTGTCTTGACGGATTGGCCTATCAATAAATTATTATATTTGTCTTAAGTACTTATTAAATATTAAAAAATGAATACACAGCAATTTACAGAAGAGCAAATTCAGGTAGAGCAAGCTAATTTTATAACAAAGGTTTACAGCTGGATGACGGGCGCCCTCATTTTAACAGGTCTTGTAGCCTCTTGGGTAGCCGCTTCGCCACAATTAATCAATATATTTGTTGGTAACAGATTTATGTTTTTCGGTCTCATTATAGCCGAGTTTTTATGTGTGGGTTATTTGGCGGTAGCGATTAAAAAAATGACAGCGCAAACAGCCGTTATGGTATTTTTGGCCTATGCCGCTTTAAACGGACTGACATTCTCTGTTATATTTTTAATATATACGGCCGCCTCTATAGCAGTGACATTTTTTATTACAGCAGGTACTTTTGGTTTGATGAGTGTTTACGGTTATTACACAAAAAAAGATTTAACCTCGTTGGGTAATTTGGCTTTTATGGCCTTAATAGGATTGATAATTGCCTCTATTGCCAATATGTTTATGCAAAGCAGCCTAATGTATTGGATTACCACTTATGCCGGCATACTTATCTTTGTCGCCTTAACGGCTTATGATACTCAAAAAATTAAAAATATGAACATTATAGGCAACGAGGACACCGATGAAGATAAAAAAGAAGCGATTATGGGTGCTTTGACGCTTTATCTTGATTTTATCAATTTGTTTTTATACTTGTTGCGTATTTTTGGAAAAAGGAAATAAGTTTGAAAAATGACACCATGACACTAAAGTTAATAAGCCAATTAGAAAAAGCTACAGGCTTAACTTTAGTAAATGACGATGAGACTGAGGGTAATGTGTGCTTTGCCAATGACACCGCATTACGCCCGGCGTTTAAAACAACTTTTACAGAAAAAGATATAAAGAATTATATTTTAGGTTTAACGCAATCTCAAAATATAACAGTGCCAAAAGATGCCGAAAATTTTTGGAAAATTGCAGGTTTGGGCGGACAGACTTTGAGTAACTAAAAATACGCTAAGAGACTGTTCACTACATTATAATCCCATCCCTAATCCCTACCTAACGGCCGGCAGGCTTCCCAAAAGGAAGGGGACACTTTCTCCCCTTCAGTCAGCTATTCGAAGGACAGATGGGAGAGATAATAAAAATAAAACTAAATTGTGGGGGCTGTCAATACGCACATTTATGCGCGTACACAGCAACCCTTTATTTATAATCTGAGTTTGATATAAGGAAGATTTTATACAGAAAAAACTACTTTAAAAAAGTATATTGATGCCAGAGGCATCATAAGTTTATAAAAAAAAGAAATAGGAAAGTGCGACCCCTCTGGGGGTCGCATAAAAGCAATTGCGGTATTAAATACAAACCTAAAATCCCCACGGAATTAAATCTAAAATACAAATGATACCTTCAAAAACTAAAATATAATAGTTTTTTAGTATGTCGAAATCAGTTTTATAGATAGAAGTCACCGCTCCCGCCTGCATCCTTGCGCATAAAAAAATTAATTTAAATTGCTGTTAAGAGCTATAAAGTATTGTAGTCTAAGTTATTTATTCTCTAAACAAGCCTTTACAAAAGCCACAAAAAGCGGATGCGGATTGAGTACGGTACTTTTGTACTCGGGATGGTATTGCACGCCCACAAACCATGGGTGAGCAGGTAACTCAATTATTTCTACCAAACCTGTTTCGGGGTTGAAGCCGGTTGTTTGCATACCGGCTTTGTTTAAAGCCTCTAGGTAATCGTTATTAAACTCGTAGCGGTGGCGGTGACGTTCAGAAATTAAAGTGGTTTTATAAGCGTCATATACTTTTGAGTCTTTTGATATTTCACAATCCCAAGCACCCAAGCGCATCGTACCGCCTTTTTGGGTGATGCTTTTCTGACTTTCCATTAAATCAATTACAGGATGTGCGGTGCTAACCG
Organism: uncultured Flavobacteriaceae bacterium; assembly: GCA_964564475.1. Lineage (GTDB taxonomy): Bacteria > Bacteroidota > Bacteroidia > Flavobacteriales > Flavobacteriaceae > CG1-02-35-72. The sequence goes on from CAZMBM010000118.1 coordinate 3,422, forward strand.
AATCCATTTCGGTAGAATTGGCGTCTTTTAAGCCCAGCACATTGCGTGCAAACTCAATAACAGCCATTTGCATGCCCAAACAAACGCCAAAAAACGGAATATTATTTTCGCGGACATATCTAATGGCTTCAATTTTACCTTCAATGCCGCGTTCGCCAAAACCGGGGGCGACGAGTAAACCATCTATCCCGTTAAGGGTTTTAGACACGTTTTTAAGGGTCAATTTTTCTGAGTGTACCCACTTAATATTGACTTTCACCTCGTTAATGGCACCGGCGTGAATAAAAGCTTCTGATATTGATTTGTAAGCGTCGTGTAATTCGACGTATTTACCTACCAAAGCAATGGTAATGTCGTTTTTTGGATTTTTAAATTTATTTAAGAAACTGTTCCATTTTTCCAATTTTGGAGCTTTAGTTAAAGGTAAACTCAGTTTTTTTATCACAACGGTATCCAAACCTTCTTTGAGCATCATATTGGGCACATCGTAAATGGTTTTGGCATCTAAAGCTTCAATGACTTCATCGGTATGTACATTGCAAAACAGCGCCAATTTGCGTTTAATATCTCCCGAAATGGGATACTCAGACCGGCAGACCAAAATATTAGGACTCACACCACTCTGCATAAGCGATTTAACGGAGTGTTGCGTGGGCTTGGTTTTTAATTCGCCCGTAGTGGCCAAATAGGGTATAAGTGTAAGGTGTACCACAAGTGCATTATCGGCACCCAGTTCCCACTGCAATTGGCGTACGGCCTCAACATAGGGCAACGACTCTATATCACCCACAGTCCCACCAATTTCGGTAATCACTATGTCAAAATTGCCTGTATTGCCTAAAAGTTGAATACGGTGTTTAATCTCGTCGGTAATATGCGGAATAACCTGAACGGTTTTGCCCAAATAATCGCCACGGCGTTCTTTATTGATAACTTCTTGGTAAATACGGCCTGTAGTAACGTTATTGGCTTGCGAAGTGGCTTTGTTTAGAAAGCGTTCGTAATGGCCTAAATCTAAATCGGTTTCGGCGCCGTCATCGGTTACATAACACTCGCCATGTTCATACGGATTTAAAGTACCGGGATCTATATTGATATAAGGGTCAAGCTTTTGGATAGTGACTCTTAGGCCTCTTTCTTGCAATAATTTAGCTAAAGAAGCGGCTATAATACCTTTGCCAAGTGATGAAGTTACGCCTCCGGTTACAAAAACGTATTTGGTTTGTGTCATTATTATTAGGTTTTGCCAAAAGTACAAACTCTATTTTAGTTGCAAAAGAGAAATTTACTTTTTCTCTTGAAACAAAACCCAAGCGTCGTTATAGCCATATTCATCTTGAATATCATACATTTTGTTATAGGCTTGGTGGATATCCGGAAAAGAAGCAATAGAAACCGCTGTGTATTTACCGTTGTAACGTGATACAAAATAAGGTTTAAAACCCAACTTTTTTGCCTTGTTGTAGGCTATTTTAGCCAAAGCGTCATCGGTATAGCTTCCAATAATAATGTGGTAGGGCTTTTTATAAACAGCCTTTTTGACAGCCAACTTCTTGGCCTCTAAAGCTTTTTTAACGGTAGCTATAGAATCGGCTTTATGTGTGTCGGGTTTAACCGTTGTTACTTTGGTCGGTGTTTTTGGCTTGGCTTCTGGTTTTTTCTCGTCGCAACTTATCGCAGTTATAAATGATAAAAGAAGTACAACGCGTAAAAAGTTTTTTAAATGTGTCATAGTTAATGATATTTATATAGGTTTATTTTATAATTCGTGTGATTTTATAATTATTATGGGAAAAAACTTAAAAGTATTGATAGAAAATATTTTTTCATAACGAGATGCTAAAGAAAATAGTTAGTTTTGCCTTTTAATTAGAAAGTAAAGATACGATTTAATTAAAAAAGAATTTTTTAAATACTAAGTAAAATAGGATAGGTAAAAATGACACAATTTCAAGGGACAGGAGTGGCTTTGGTAACGCCCTTTAAAAATGATAAAAGTGTAGATGTTGCAGCACTTAAAAAATTAGTTTCTTACCAAATAGAAAACGGTGTTGACTATTTAGTTATTTTGGGCACTACCGGTGAGCCGGCAACCTTAAATAATGAAGAAAAAGCACTTGTAAAGCAAACTGTTATCAACGAAAATAACGGTCGTTTGCCCTTAGTTTTAGGGATGGGTAGCAACAATACTGCCGCCCTTGTTGCCGAAATTAAACAAACGGATTTATCTGATTTTTCGGCCATTCTATCGGTGTCGCCTTATTATAATAAACCCACTCAGCAAGGTATTTATGAGCATTTTAAAGCGGTTTCTGTAGCGTCGCCTATTCCTGTTATTATTTACAATGTACCAAGCAGAACAGCTTCAAATATTGACGTGAAAACCACCTTAAAACTGGCTGAAAATTGCAAAAATATCATCGCTATAAAAGAAGCCGCCGGCGATATGGTTCAAGCTATGCGCTTGATACAAAACAAACCCAAAGATTTTTTGGTTATTTCGGGCGATGATATGATGGCACTCCCTATGGTTTTAGCAGGTGGAGCCGGCGTTATTTCGGTTATTGGGCAGGCTTTGCCGCAATCTTTTTCAAATATGATGCGTTTGGGGTTAGAAGGTGAGTCTGAAGCATCATATAAGTTACAATATAAAATAATGAACAGTATTGATTTAGTATTTTCCGAAGGGAATCCGGCAGGGATAAAAGCCCTGTTAAACTTAAAAAATATTTGCGGACAAGAGGTAAGACTGCCTTTACTGTCGGCAAGTCAAGTATTACAAGAAAAATTACGTAATTTTGTAGAGAATTGGTCTTAAAAATTTAAGTTATGTTATCAAATAAAATGGAAGAAGCCTTAAATGCGCAAATTATTATAGAAGCAGAATCGTCTCAAATATATCTAGCTATGGCTTCTTGGGCAGAAACCCAAGGATTTGAGGGGGTTGCCCAATTTATGTATGCGCATTCGGATGAAGAACGTATGCATATGCTCAAACTTATCAAATTCACTAATGAGCGCGGCGGTTATGCTAAAATAGGTGCCTTAAAGGCTTCACCAAGTGAATTCGGAACGTTTAAAGAAGTTTTTGAAACC
>CAZMBM010000119.1:0-6511 GCA_964564475.1 uncultured Flavobacteriaceae bacterium
TGAGCTATGTCTATCCCGGTATGGCGACAGATGTCCGTGGTGAACTCGGTAAAAAACTGGCCGAAATCACTCCCGGTAACCTCACCAAAACCTTTTTTACTTTGGGCGGTGCCGACGCTATAGAAAATGCCATAAAATTAGCCCGTATTTATACAGGACGCCACAAAATTATAACACATTACCGCTCTTATCACGGGGCGACTTACGGCGCCATATCCGCAGGTGGCGACCCGCGTCGTTTTGCTGTGGACAGTCAGGCTGTGAATAACTTTGTGCATGTAGAAAACCCCTACGCCTACCGTTGTCCGTGGGACTCCACCTCTATTGAAGAATGTGGTGAACGCGCTTTAGCACATTTAGAAAGGGTTATAAAATTTGAAAATCCCGACGCTATTGCCGCCATTTTGTTTGAAGGCGAATCGGGTTCATCGGGTTGCATAAAATACCCGCCTATGTACCTTAAAAAGGTTCGAGACATCTGCGATAAATACGGTATCTTAATGATTGATGACGAAGTGATGAGCGGTTTTGGGCGTACCGGAAAAATGTTTGGTATAGACCATCACGAGGTGACACCCGATATTATGTGTATGGCCAAAGGATTGACATCAGGCTATTTACCGTTGGGTGCGATGGTTGTTACAGATACTATTGCAAAATATTTTGATGACAAACCTATGCTGCTAGGTCTCACCTACTCGGCACATGCCGTGGCTTGTGCGGCCGCCATAGAAAATCTTAAAATAATTGAAGAAGACAATTTGGTAAGTAAGGCTGCCGAAATGGGGACTTACATCGAAGCTGAAATTGAAAAATTAAAAGCCAAACACCCTTCTATAGGCGATTTTAGAAACACGGGCTTATTGGGCTGTGTAGAATTGGTTAAAAATCGCGAAACAAAAGAACCTATAACGCCATGGAATGCCAAGCCAAACGAGATGGAAGTCACCCATAAAATGGCGGCTAAAATACGCGAATTAGGGATGTTTACTTTTGTACGTTGGAACTGGATTTTTATTGCCCCGCCACTAAACGTCAGTAAAGAAGAAGTGGACGAAGGTCTTAAAATAATATCAGAAGCCATAGCCATTGCAGACGAATATTGTTATTAAGAATAGACCACAGATAACACAGATTATTATGATTCTCTTGATTTTATTTAGAACTATATTTCATCAGCGATTACTTTAATAATCAGTGTCATCCCTGCCTACCCGCAGGCAGGAGCGTTCTATTCTATTGGAATAGTGACATATCTAGAAACTAAAATAACCGTAATAAAATAATAAGTTTAACCTTTTAATTATAAAAAAATACAGAACACAGATCACACATATTTAGCAGATAAGCGCTGATAAATAAATAAATATGAATGTTTGAAGAAATAATAACTTATACAACACTTATACTTTTGATTTTTATAGGATTTTCAAGTATAAAATCTTTTCTTAAAAAAGAAAATAAAGAGTGGTTTTTTACTACAACATCAGAAAGTTGGATTGTTAAAAAAACAATTGGCAAAAAAAAATATATTCGATGGCATAATTTGGTTTTTGGGCTGATATCACTTTTAGTTGGAATTGTCTTTTTATGCCTGAAAATATTTATAAGAATATAAATAAATCATTTAAATCATAATGAATCTGTGTCATCTGCATTCTATAAAATAATAAAATGATCAAAAAAAAATATTCTAAGCCGTTACTGTTACTACTAATATTATTTGGGTTGTTCTTTTATTTCCATGGGTTTTATTTTCCGGTCAATATAAAAGGCCCGACTATCGAAAAAAAAGACTATACCTTAAATAATATCCCTTTTAACGACAGTATCAAACTCAAACTGCACGTTTTTAATACCGGTATAAACAAAGTATCGTATTTATTAGCAGGTAATGTCAATCCATGGCGTCCTGTGCCAGCCTTTGTCATAGAGCATCCCAAATATGGCCTTATCGTTTTCGACACCGGTTTGTCGGCTAATATTGCCTTAATAGGTAATAAAGCCCTGCATCCCATCACACGTATGTTATTTGACACACGTACAACCAAAGATAAAGATTTACCACATCAAATGGCACAAGACAGCCTATTGCCTAGTAACGTAACCAAGGTTATTTTTTCGCACCTGCATTTCGATCATATCGGTAATGCCGACGCTTTTACGCACGCTACTTTTTACATAGGTCAAAATACCGACTTGGAAGATATGACACGCATGGAAGGCTTTGAACCCGATTTTATAAGCCGATTACAAAAAGAACATCCTTTTAAAAAAATAGATTTTTCACAGGGCAAGCCTTTTGCTGTTTTTAAAAAAGCTGTAGATTTACTGGGCGATGGCAGTTTAATAGCTGTTCAAGGAAATGGTCATTTAAACGGCAGTATCGGCGTATTTGTACGACTACCTAAGGGAATGGTATTTTTAACCGGCGACGAAGCGGTTCATTTTGATTGGTTAAACAGCGATGACGTTCAGAGAATTTCTAAAAACCCGAAACGGGCTGCCGAAGTGAGGAACCGTATAAGATTACTTGAAAATTTGAGACCCGAGATCCTTATTTTTCCGGGACACGATTTACCAAAAGTCCCCAAAAATAGAACCGATATTATAATTCATCATCCCGAATTATTTAAAAATGGAGCTTGGCTTAAATTTTTAAAATAAAACAAAGAGTGTTTACAAATAACAAAAAATAATTAATGAGTCTCATCTGTAAAAATTGATAGAACACAGATGACGCAGATAAAAATAAATCATTTTAAATCATAATAATCAGCATTCCATTATAGAAACTAATAAGCATGAACAAAGATATTGTAGAATTACACGAAGACGTCTCGAAATCTCATTTGTACAGCGACGACTTAGCCCCCGTTCCGCCTGAGAAACGCACTTGGACTAAATGGGATTTAGCGGCAATTTGGGTCGGCATGGCGGTGTGTATTCCCACCTATTTATTGGCTTCGTATATGATTAAAACAGGTCTCAGTTGGATTGAAGCCCTGTTAATTATTGGTATTGCCAATTTAATTATTACAATCCCCATGGTTTTAAACGGTCATGCCGGTGTAAAATACGGTGTCCCTTTTCCGGTAATCGGTCGGGCGTCATTTGGTACAAAAGGTATCCACATAGCTTCCGTCATTAGAGCCATAGTAGCCTGTGGCTGGTTTGGCGTCAATACCTGGTTGGGTGGGATGGCCTTTTATTCTATTTATATTGCTATTTCGGGTAATGCCCCTGCCGTAGGGCTGTCTATCGGGCAGTTTGTAGGATTCGGTATTTTCTGGATAATAAACATTTATTTTATTTGGAAAGGAACCGAAAGTATTAAATGGTTAGAAGATTATGTAGCGCCTATTCTTATTGTTATCGGACTTGTTTTAATAGGATGGGGTTATACCAATGCCGGCAGTTTTGGATTGGTTTTAGAACAGAGCAAGCAGTTAGAAAAGCCTGTAGCACAAATTATTAATTTAGATAACCGGAATTTTATAAAGGTCAACCCTATTACCGACAAAAACGGTAAAGTCAAAGCCGATGCTTATCGGTTAGTTGTAAACGGTAAAGAACAAGGTTGGAAAACTTTAACGCCAAATGCTATTAACCTTGATTCTTACAACAAAAAGGACGTTTATAAAATTCAGTTAAAAAATGCTAAATACACCTCTTCTATTGCCGATGTTTCTTTAAATGAATCGGAGAGTTCGGTAGGAAGCAAAATATGGATTTATCTTATTTGGCTGACAGCCATGCTCGGTTTTTGGGCCACCATGTCTCTGAGCATTGCCGATATTACGCGTTATGCCTCGTCGCAAGCAGCCCAGGTAAAAGGTCAGTTTATCGGCTTACCGGGCACTATGATGTTGTATTCTTTTGTGGGTATTTTTGTCACTTTTGCCGCCATTATTAATTTTGACGATATTTTAATCGCGAATGACGCGCCGTGGGATCCCATTGCCCTAATTGCCAAATTCGATAATGTCTGGGTGGTTGTCATAGCCCAAATATTTATGCTCATTGCTACGTTAAGTACCAACATAGCGGCCAATGTCATTGCTCCGGCCAATGCTTTTTCTAATTTATTCCCTAAAAAAGTAAACTTTAGAACGGGGGGTATTATAACCGGACTTGTCGGCATTGTAATATTTCCGTGGCTGCTCTTAAACGAAATTCAGAGCTTGCTCATTGACGTCAGTGCCATACTCGGCCCTGTCTTAGCTATTTTGGTATGCGATTACTACCTTATCAGAAAAAAAGAAATTCTGCTAGCCGATTTATATAAATCCAATGGTGTTTACGCTTATGGCGGTTCGGGATTTAACAACAAAGCCATCATGTCATTTTTAATAGGCGCCTTTATAGCTATTGGTGGCAAATGGATTCCGGCTATGCAACATTTGTACGCCATCTCTTGGTTTTCAGGATTTATAATTTCATTTGTACTCTATTATTTTCTCATGAAAAAACAGGTTAAAAGCACTTGATAAGCAAATACGTCATATTATTCGGCTATTTTGCCATTCTATTTACTATTGGCTATTTTGCGTCTAAACGGGTAAAAAACACCGAAGATTATTACGTAGGTGGTAAAAAATTGGGCTATTGGGTAGTGGCTTTTTCGGCCCGTGCCACAGGTGAATCGGCATGGCTTTTGCTAGGACTCACCGGTTTGGGCGCTATGGTAGGAGTCTCAGCTTTTTGGGTGGTATTGGGCGAAGTGATTGGTGTGAGTATTTCGTGGTTTTTTATGGCTGAAAAATTTAAGAAATTATCCGATAAGTACAACTCAATTACCATACCCGATTATTTGGTCAGCCGTTTTAAATCTAAATCGCATACCTTGCGTATAGTGGCTGCCACAGCTTTGTCGCTTTTTGTGGTTATCTATGTCAGTGCCCAAATTGACGCTACCGGAACCGCTTTCGAATCCTTTTTAGGGTGGAACTATTTTACAGGAGCCATTTTAGGATTTTTTATAGTCTTGGCTTATATATTTTCGGGTGGTTTTGTGGCCGTGGCGTGGTCTGATTTGTTTCAAGGACTCATAATGCTCATAGGTTTGGTATTACTGCCCATAGTCGCTTTTTTTACAATAGATTCGTCTGTTTCTGTCTCACAAGAATTGGTGAAATTAGACCCGTCTTTTCTCAATATTTGGGGTAACGGTGGTTTTAATATGTTAAACCTTGCCACTATTTTGGGTTTTGCCTTTATCGGGTTGGGTTTTATGGGCGCGCCCCAACTGTTTATCCGCTTTATGGCGATAAAAAATACCGCTGAAATAAAAAAAGGCCGTTGGGTAGCCGTAGTTTTTACCCTGCTAACCGATTCGTGTGCCGTCCTTATCGGTATTTACGGCCGTTATCTTTTAACATCCTTTGGCGAGAATCCTGAAACTATTTTAGGCAATGGCGCGCAAAACGTACTTCCACTTTTAGTGGAAAAAATTATGCCACTGGCTTTAATTGGTGTTTATGTGGCCGCCGTTTTATCGGCTATTATGTCAACTATTGATTCACTTTTGGTGATGTCTTCAAGTGCTATTTCGCGCGATTTTTACCAACAAATTTTCAAACCCAATAAATCGGAAGCCGCATTGGCTAAAATAAACAGAAACATAACGCTTATAATGGCTGTCTTAGCACTTTTTATAGCGATGATTGTATCGGTCTTATCCCCCACGCGTACCGTTTTTTGGTTTGTTATTTTTGGCTGGTCGGGTATTGCGGCGACTTTTTGCCCGACGATTATTTTGTCATTATTCTGGGAAAAATTCACAGAAAAAGGCGCCATCGCTTCTATGATAACAGGTTTTTTAACCATACCGCTTTTTAAATTCGGGATGACCTCTCTTGATAATATTGGTGTTTACTTTGAAAAGTTGGGTGAATTGGGTCCTTCGTTTTTTTTGGCTTTTGTAGTGGGAGTCGTCATCAGTTTGCTTTTTCCGGATAAATCATTTACCACTAACAATGGGTCCATAAGTTCATAAAAGCTTGTTGAATTAGAAAATAATTGCGATATTTAAACTTTTAATTTTTTATAAAATATTTATGTCAGTATTAATTAAAAACGGTCGTATTGTTACCGCTTCAGAAGATTATGTAGCAGATGTTTACACCGAAGGTGAAAAGATAATGGCCATTGGTAAAAATTTAGATTTTAACGCCGATACAGTTATTGACGCCACAGGTAAATTAGTATTTCCCGGTGGTATTGACCCGCATGTCCATTTAGATATGCCTTTTATGGGAACCTATTCCAGTGACGATTACGAAACAGGTACTCGTGCGGCTTTGCACGGCGGGACGACCATGGTTATAGATTTTATCTTACAAAAACAAGGCGATACTTTACACAATGCCTTAAAAACCTGGCAAGAAAAATCAAAAGGAAAAGCCATAGGTGATTATGCGTATCATATGGCGGTAACCGATTTTAATGACGCTGTGGCTAAAGAGGTTGTACAGATGATTGAAGAAGAAGGTATCACCTCTTTTAAAAC
>CAZMBM010000120.1:0-6400 GCA_964564475.1 uncultured Flavobacteriaceae bacterium
CAATAAAAGAAACATCATTACTTCTTTGCCAATAAATCGCGAATTTCTGTCAACAGGTCTTCCGTAGAAGGGCCTTTAGGAGCGGCCGGTTTGACTTCTTCTTTCTTTTTGGTTTTTTCATAGGCTTTTAGCACTATAAAAATACAAAAGCCGATAATTACAAAGTCAATGATGGTTTGTAAAAACGACCCGTAATTAATAGTGACTGCAGGGAGCTTTTTATCGCCTTGCATAACGGCTTCTTTAATTACAAATTTTAAATCGCTAAAATTAACACCGCCCGATAAATAACCTATTGGGGGCATAATAACATCCTTTACAAGTGATGAAACCACCTTGCCAAAGGCGGCTCCTACAATGACCGCGGTAGCTAAATTAATAATGTCGCCTTTCATTAAAAAGGACTTAAAGTCTTTAAAAAATCCCATAATTTTAAATAGTTTGGTTAATAAAAAGGGCAATGTACAAAAAAAATTATACGATTGTACGGTCAACTCGCTGAGAAATAGCTGTTAGCAATTCGTAGGAAATTGTACCTTGCTGTGCCGCTAAATCTTCTAAATGCTGTTGGTCTTTATAAACAAGCACGGTATCACCTTCGGCACACGCAATATTAGAGACATCAACCATCAACATATCCATACAGACATTGCCCACAATAGGGGCTTTTTTATGGTTGATAAACACATAACCCTTGCCGTTTCCCAGTTGACGCGAAATACCATCGGCATGACCCATAGGAATGGTGGCAATGCGCATAGCATTTTTGACAAAATAAGCCCGGTTGTAACCAATGCTATCCCCTGCTTCTAAATAATTAATTTGAGAAATACACGATTTTAAAATACCAACGGGTTTTAATTGTTTGGTTATAGTGTCGTCGTTACCAAAACCGTATAAACCCACACCAATTCGTACCATATCAAATTGAGATTTGGGGTAATTTATAATTCCCGAAGTGTTTAATAAATGAAATAAAGGCGTGTAATCCAAAGCCTTCTCGGTAGCCGAAACCACCTCTTTAAAAAGGTTTATTTGACGGTTTGTAAAGTCCTTCTCACCTAAGTCTTCGCTGGCGGCCAAATGCGATAAAACAGACACCACCTTAACAGAGGGTGTTTTATTAATAATATCAAAAACAGTATCTATATCCTTAAAAGAAAACCCTAAACGGTTAAGACCTGTGTTAAACTTTAAATGGATGGGATAATCAGTAAATTTATAAGTATCCGCTTCAGCTATAAAAGCATTGAGAATGTTTAAATTGTAAATATTGGGTTCCAAACAATTTTTTATTAATTGTTTAAGGATTTTTTCTTGAGGATGTAATACCAGAATGGGCAATTTTATACCGGCTTTGCGTAAAGTAACACCCTCTTTGGTATAGGCAACTGCTAAATAGTTTGCACCAATTTTTTCTAAATGTTTTGCGATTTTAACAGCGTCAGAACCATACCCAAAAGCCTTTACTACGCCCAGAATTTTAGTTGTTTTTTTAAGTCGATTTTTAAAAAAATTAAAATTGTGGTGTAAAGCTTCTAGATGGATTTCTAATACACTAGCGTGAGTCATCTTTTTGTATTTCTTCTTTGGCTTTTTGCATGGCTTTAAAATAGGCCGCACGGCTTAAAGGCTCATATTCTTGAACCTCTCCTAATAAAACCAAATCGTCATTTTGAACCGTTCTGTGACTGTAATGGGCTAAATTACCAGTTTTGGTGCATACGGCGTGCACTTTGGTAACATACTCGGCTGTCGCCATGAGTGCCGGCATAGGGCCAAACGGATTGCCTTTAAAATCCATATCCAATCCGGCTACAATAACGCGTACCCCGCGATTGGCCAAATCGTTACACACCCGTATAATTTCGTCGTCAAAAAACTGGGCTTCGTCAATACCCACCACATCAACGTCTGAAGCCAAAATAGGAATGTTGGCCGCCGCCGGAACAGGTGTTGAGCGTATTTCGTTGGCGTCATGACTTACCACCATATCATCGTCGTAACGGGTATCAACAGCGGGCTTAAATATTTCGACTTTTTGTTTGGCAAATTGCGCCCTTTTTAAACGCCGAATAAGTTCTTCGGTTTTGCCCGAGAACATAGAGCCGCAGATAACTTCTATCCAGCCAAATTGTTCGTTTTGATTTACCGTATTTTCAAGAAACATTTTGTAAATTTCAAGCTTGTAAGGGTTAGCGTCATTAATTCACTTAATGACGGTGCCACAAAGTTATTAAAAATAGTACGCAATCTTACATTAAATAGGATATCTTATGCACAAAACCACCATCAAAAGACTCAAAGAATTGGCCAAAGCTATTTTAGCTTCAGAAGCTCCCGCCGACTTGGAAACATTAAAAAAAGAAGCCCAAGAGATTTACGAAGAACTATGTGTGTTAAACTATTTAAACAATCAACCAAAAACGGCTGAAGCATCTCCCGAACAGTTTAAAAAAGAGACAAAAACTCCTGCACCGAAAACACCTGAAAACGTTCAAGAATCTGTTATTTTTTCTATTGAAGAAGAGATAGGTGTTACAGAAGATTTATCGGCTATTTTTGTCAAAAAAGAAACACAACAAATTTCAGAAATTGAATTTAAGCCACCCGCTGCCGATACAAGTGCTACTTTAAAAGAAAAAATAGAAGCGGCTAAACAGGCCTCAGAAAACATCCAAAACATTGATAAAAACCCCCTAACATCTCCAGCAAATACCTCTTTAAATGACAAGCTTTTAAAAAGTGGAATAAACGTTGATTTAAATGATCGCATTGCTTTTGTCAAACATTTGTTTGAAGGCCGTCAAGAAGATTTTAACCGTGTTTTATCGCAATTAAATACATTTAGTAACGAGAATGATGCCAAAAATTTTATTGTAAATCAGGTTAAACCCGATTACTCTTGGGAAGGAAAAGAAACTTATGAGGAACGCCTCATTTTATTGATTGAACGTAAATTTATGTGATGCCCTTCTCAATATGCGTTGATTTCAAAGTGCTCGAAACCGAGTTACAAAAGCGCTTTATTTATCCTTATGTTTGGTTTCGCAAACAAAATGACGCTTGGGATGTTTCTACCCAATTTATATATGATGTTTTTAATTTCGACACATTAATTACACAAATAAAAACACATTATAACAACTTAAAGACAGAGACCTCGTTTGTAGCCTATTTTAACTATGCCTTAAACCGCTGGTATAATTTTTGGTCGGCTAGAGCTGTTGAACAGATGTTTACAGAAAGCCCAAAAGTACAAAGTCATAAAAACAGGTATGACAAGCACATCGATTTTTGGCTTGAAAACCTGCCGTTTGATCACAAAACGACTGTCTTTCCCAAGGGTTTTAAAAAGGATTTTAATGAGGCTTTAAAGTGTAAAAAAGAATTGGCTTTGTGGTTGTACAAAAATCAGAGTAGAGAAGGACGCAGGCACTTTAAAAACCGTTTATTTGTGGTTTTGTACAGCACAGAGGGCCTGCATTGGCAGCTCAAGGCAAATTTAGATTTAATAAATAGTTGTGTTAAAAAATATATCCAAAATTTTCATGCCGAGCAATTAATAAGTCTTAGTTTTAAATCTGAAAAAAAAGTCACCCTAACCGATATTATTTTTGTAAGCAAATGAATTATATAGGCTCTAAACGCAAACTGTCTAACTTTATATTAAATACTGTAAAAGAGGTTGTTGGTGTCGATTTGTCTCAAAAAATATTTTGCGATTTATTTGCGGGCACCGGTATAGTGGGGCGTGTTTTTAAGCCCGAAGTCAAACAAATTATCGCCAACGATTTGGAGTATTACAGTTATGTACTCAACAAAAATTACATTGAAAATAACCGGACTTTTAACTATCTGGTTTTGCTTGAAAAGCTCAATAATTTAAAACCGATAAAAGGTTTTATTTATAAAAATTACTGTCTGGGCGGGGGTAACGAAAGATGCTATTTTAGTGACAAAAACGGTATGAAAATAGATGCCATCCGTCAAGAAATTGAAAAGCTTAAAACAAAAAATAAAATTACCCGAGGCACGTATTATTTTTTATTGGCCTCGTTGTTAGAAAGTGCCGACGCGGTGGCTAACACCGCCGCCGTTTACGGCGCTTTTTTAAAGCATTTAAAAAAGTCGGCACAAAAAAACGTGCTTTTAAAACCGGCTGTTTTCCATACTTCAAACCAACACAATAAAGTGTACAATACCAACAGTAATGTGTTAATTGATAGTATTGAAGGCGATATTCTCTATCTCGACCCGCCTTATAATGCCCGTCAATACGGTGCTAATTATCATATTTTAAATACTATAGCAAAATATAAATCCTTTATCCCTAAAGGGAAAACAGGATTGCCCGATTATAACAAATCGCAGTATTGCCAAAAAAATGCCGTTGTGCAAAGTTTTGACAACTTACTTAAAAAAGCACGATTTAAATACTTATTTTTGAGCTATAATAACGAAGGACTAATGTCTGCTGAAACCATTAGGCAGATAATGACAAAATATGGCAAGTACAGTTTAAAAACGGCCACTTATCAGCGTTTTAAAGCCGATAAAACCGCAAACAGACAGCACAAAGCCTCACAAACAACAGAGTATTTACACATATTAGAAAAAAAATGACAACACAAGATTTCAACCAATTATTTGACGCGCTAATAACCACTTATCACATTAAAGACAGCGTTGACCAAGAATTTAACAACCCACATCCCGCCAACAGCCTAGAGCATTTACTGTATCGCAAATGTTGGATAGATACTGTACAATGGCATTACGAAGATATTATTCGCTTGCCCGATATCAATCCTGCTGAAGCCTTGGCTTTAAAACGTAAAATAGACGCCTCTAACCAAGACCGTACCGATATGGTAGAGTATATAGACAGTTATTATCTTAACTTGTATAAAGATGTGTCGGTAAAGCCCGAAGCTACCATCAATACCGAGAGTCCGGCCTGGGCCATAGATCGTCTGTCTATTTTGGCGCTTAAAATATATCATATGAACGAAGAAGCGACAAGAGAAACGGCCTCTCAAGAACACAGAGCCGCTTGTCAAAAGAAATTAGATGTCTTGTTGGAACAACGCCAAGATTTAAGTACAGCCATAGATATTTTATTATCTGATATTGCCTCGGGCAAAAAATATATGAAGGTTTATAAGCAGATGAAGATGTACAATGACGAATCATTAAATCCCATGCTTTATAAAAAGAAATGAAACCTGTAAATAGGCATGTTGTTGCTTTTAGAATGGCCTGTATTTTAGGACTCATTCTGGTTCTAGGCAGTTGCAAAACTGTTCAAGTGCCGCTGTTTTCATCAGAAAAAGCACCAACAAAGCCTAACTACAACAATGCTTCATCTTGGGCTGTTACACCCAATACCTATCCCGATAATTTAAAGCATTGGCAAAGCACTACAACCAATCTTAAAGCCGATGTGTTTTACATTTATCCCACTTTAAATGTCGAAAAAAACGATTTGCGGTGGAATGTCCCTGTAAATGATAAAATGCAATATGATAAGATTATAAACGAAGCCGTATATTTTCAGGCATCGGCGTTTATAGATGCGGGAAAATTATATGTCCCTATTTACAGGCAAGCCCATGTAAGGGCTTATTCGGCGTTTGATAATGGCGGAAAACAGGCTTTAGATTTGGCTTATGCCGATGTGAAAAGTGCTTTTGAAACATATATTAAAAAGTACAACAAAGGAAGGCCTTTTATAATAGTTTCTCACAGCCAAGGAACAACCCATGCTGTCAGACTTTTAAAGGAATTAATTGATAATAAGCCCCTTAATAAATTGTTAATTGCCGCCTACTTGCCGGGGATGTCACTTAAAAAAGACACTTTCGAGTCCATCCCATTTATGACGCAGCCCGACCAAACAGGCGGTTTTGTAACGTGGAATACTTTTAGAAAAAATTATTTCCCGAAAAATTATTTGTTGTGGTTTAAAGGCAAGGCCGTATCAAACCCCGTTACTTGGGACAATCAAACGACTTCAAAGCGTAAAGAACACAAAGGCTTTCTGTTTGTCAACAGTAAAATATATAAACAGGCCCTACAAGTATATGTTAAAGACGGTATTTTATGGACGAGTTTACCCCATTTCCCATACCGTATTTTCGCCTTAGGCAAAAAGCGCTACCATGCCGGCGATATCAATTTGTTTTGGGAAGATATTCGCGAAAATGCGGTATTGCGGGTAAAAACCTACTTTAAACATACAAGTAAACAGATAGATTGATACGATGACTCTGAGTCATCGTATCAATAAAAAATAAGTCAGGCTTTCGCTTTGAGTGACGTCCTGACTGCTATTATTAACGATTAGGTTAAAGGAAGTCCCTCCGATGACAATCGGGAATTATCGGGAATCTATTTA
>CAZMBM010000121.1:0-6260 GCA_964564475.1 uncultured Flavobacteriaceae bacterium
TGGTGTTTGTAGATGGTGTTTACAGCTCATTTTTATCTGAAACCACACACGAAGGCTGCGATATTTGCCTGTTGTCATCGGCTATTAAAAAGCCCAAATACAAAATGACAATAGACCATTATTTTAATACCATTGCCGACAAAGACGATAATCTTACAGCTTTAAATACGGCTTTTACAAACGAGGGGGCTTATATTAACATCCCAAAAAATACGGTTTTACCCAAACCTATTCAGATTTTACATTTTAGTACTGGCAACAGACAAGACGTCCTTTTACAACCGCGTAATCTAATAATTGTAGGCGAAAATGCGCATGTTCAAATTATTGAACGCCATCAAAGCTTATCAAAAAACGCCACACTAACCAATGTAGTTACCGAAATATTTGTCCAAAAACGCGCCATAATAGATTATTATAAAATTCAGAATGACCAACAATCGGCTTCTTTAATAGACAGCACTTACGTTGCTCAAAAGCAAAACAGTATTGCCTCTGTCAATACATTTTCTTTGGGTGGCAAACTCACGCGTAACAATTTAAAATTTTACCATAACGGCACACATATTACCTCTAACCTCAACGGGGTAACCATAATAGGCGACAAACAACACGTAGATCACAGCACCTTGGTCAATCATAAAACACCCGATTGCGAAAGCCATCAGAATTATAAAGGTATTTATGCCGATAAGGCCACAGGTGTTTTTAACGGCAAGATTTTAGTGCATAAGGATGCTCAAAAAACCAATGCATTCCAACAAAACAATAATATTTTGCTTCACGACGGCGCAAGCATAAATGCCAAACCACAACTGGAAATTTTTGCCGATGACGTTAAATGTTCTCACGGTTGTACTATTGGACAATTGGATGAAGAGGCGCTGTTTTACCTGCGTACTAGGGGTATCCCCAAAGACGAAGCCCAAGCCCTATTGTTATATGCTTTTAGCAACGACGTGCTCAATAAAATAAAAATTCCCGCTTTAAAAAGCCGTATTACCAAACTGATTGCTTTAAAATTAGGCGTGAATTTGGGGTTTGATTTGTAGACCTCTCAATCTTTCAAAGGATAACAACGCCTCCCTATTTCTGTCGCAATTCCTCGTTATGGCGGTTATTATTTTATAGCTGAACAAAAATTATATATTGCTCCTACGGCACAAATCAGCACAGTTTAATCTCTAATTTCTCATATTTCGTCCCTAAAGGGACGGTATTTATTACGCTTATTATCCCGTTAGGGACAACATATAAGTATTTTAGGTTTTCGTTTGGAACAGTTATTGTTATCATCCTGTTTTATAATTTAATTCCGAATGATATATCGCATAACACTACTCTTTTTACTACTCTTTTTAAAAACTTTTTCGCAAGACGACGATAAAACCCAAGGTTTGTTCTACAAAATATCCTTAGCAGGCACTTTAACAGCCAACGAAAATTTTGAACTCGGTAGTAACGACGGTGAAGGTTTAATTATATTAAATGCGCTGTTTTTTAACAACACTTTTGGTTTACAAATAGACGACCGTTTTAGTGCCGGCCTCAATTTAGAGTACGAAGGACATCTTAAACAAAACCTCAACTTTTTACCCGCTTACGTCAGTTTGCGTTACGTGTTGTTTGAATATGAAGACAATTTTTTTATCCGTGGCGGTTATGGACGCTTGTTAAAATTAAATGACAATTTTGAAAGAGGCGGCTTTTATAAAGCCGGTATGGGCTTTCAAATTTATAACGCCGATTACCGCAATTCGTTCCTAATCGGATTGGATTTTACGCGCAAACAATTTGGTTTTCTAAGACAAGACAAAATATCGAGTGTCTCTATTTTTTTAGAGTTTGAGGTGTTTTAAAAAATTGGTTTAAGATTTAATCATCTTTATTCATACCTTAACGCTTCTACCGGATTTTTTCTAACGGCTCGAAAGGTAAAAATAGACACCACACCAAAAACCGACACCGATACCAAAACCGAAGCCAAAACAAACACCCACCACTTTACCGATACAGCATAGGCATACTGTTGCAACCAAAGTTTTGAGATTTGATAAGAAACAGGAATAAAAATTACAAGTGCAAAAATAATATTCCACATAAAAACCTTGTTTAGCAATACAAGTAAATCGGCTACAGATGCGCCGTTTATCTTACGAATACCCAATTCTTTGGTGCGTGCATTAATCATACTTAGTATAAAACCTACCAAACCCGCAAGTGTGATAAGTGCCGCGAGAATAGAGAAAAAACTTATAGTATTTTTTACGGCACGGTCAAATCGATAATTCTCCTGTAATGAAATATTATAGTAACCTACTTGGGTAACTTGACCTAGGACAATACTTTGAATGGTTTTCTTGATTTTCTGTACTGTAGCAGCCGTTTGTGTAGCAGAAATGCGCACCGTTATCACAGAGTAAACCGAAGGCCTTTGGTAGCGACTAAATACCGTAGGTTGTATGGCTGAATGAAGTGAACCGGACACAAAATCATCAACAAGCCCAACAATTAAACGAGGTCCGTTACGATAAACATTTTTACCAACAGGATGTTGAAAACCAAATAATTTTGCGGCTTTACGAGTAATAATTACACTATTGTCATTTATAGCAGAGCCGTTAAATCCGGGACCTTTTAATTTTATTTTTAGTGTAGCAAAAAAATCTTTATCAACTGCAAGATTCCTTACAATTTTTGTGTTCTGCCCATCTGGACTCGCAGAAAAACCGTTACCCGGAAGTCCCCACAGGGGTATGGCATCAGACAGAGATACTGATATAACATTGGGAATTTTTGCTATTTCACTTTTTAACACAGCGCCTTTTGTATATAAAGGCTTGTTTTGTAATTGAATATAAACCAGATGATTGGCATTGTATCCTTTATTAAAATGATTGATAAAATTAAACTGTCTATTGATAAAAAACATAAAAATAAACAAGCTTAACGAAATGCCTATCTGTAGCGTAAGTAAAGCACGTTGTAAATTGGTATTTATGGGCGACTTGTAAGAAGACTCTGTTTTTTGTGTCGTCATAAAATAACGAATTGACCATCGCACTGGAATCAAATAAATTACAACAAAAGCAATAAAAAACACCAACAAAAATAAAAATAAGAACGATGCATTTGTAAAGGCCATGCTAAGGCTAAACTGAAAATTGGCTTCAATAAACGGATTGATAAGTAGAATAAAGAGAATGACCACTATTGTTGAGGCTAACATATAAAATAGTGCTTCGTTAAAAATTAGTTTTTGTATATCAAATCTTGAAGCACCCAAGGTGCGATGAATAGCAATTTCTTTTATAAATTTACGATAGCCTGCCAGAATTAGCAAAAGTGAATTAAAACATACCAAGCCAAATATCAACACGCCAATAAATATCATTATAGAATAGATGACCTTCTTTTCAGGATTGATAATAAAAGTGGCTTTGGTAAGCGGAATGAGTCGGTAGTTTGAGAAAAAGCCCTGCGCTTCGTCCGCATCAACATCGTAATATTTGCGTAAAAATATCGGCATGCCCTTTTCAATTTCTTTGGGGTTTTTGTGTTTTACCAACTTGACAAAACCCATAAAACTATCGCCACCACCCCAGCCCATATACAGCCTGTTTTCGTCTTTTAAGGTGGCAAACGAAATAATAACATCGGTCTTAAAACTTGAATTAAGGGGCCAGTCTTTTATAACACCCAAAATAGTAATCGGGCGTATCTCGTTCAGGTAAATTATTTTACCTATAGCGGTCATGCTATTACCAAAAAGTTTTTGGGCTAATTTTTGCGTAATGACTGCGGTGTTTTTTTGTTGTAGTATTCCCTTTGCTGTTCCAGCGATAAATTGACGCTTAAAGACTTTGAAAAACAGCGAATCGGCATACAGAGTATTGGCTTCAACCAACGATTCGTTTACTTTATAATTTGTTTTTTCGTTGTTAAACACCTCTGTTCCTATATCAATCCCAGGAAAGTCTGAAACCATATCTGGTATAAGCGGTTGCACAAGAGCCGCATCAACACCGCTGTAATCGGGTGATTTAAAATTGTCAAAAACCTGATAAATCCTGTTTTTATCGGGATAAAAACTATCGGTACTTAACTCATTTAATGCGATATAAAAAAGCACGAGTGCGCTAGCCATACCAACACCCATACTGATAATACGCAACCAGACCGTAAGTTTCTGATATTTTAATCTTTTTAATACGATAACAATTAAATTCATAACTTTTTTTTAATAGTGAGATGCTTGTTTTAAATTATCATATTTATTATTTTGTTTATTCCTCATTCTTAATAATTTCTCTATTTCCTACTTATTCATATCGAAGTGCTTTTACCGGATTTTTTCGGGCTACATTAGAGGTTTTCCAACTTACTGTAACAAGCGTAACCAACAAAACAATGATTCCCGCTAAGGCAAAAATCCACCAGCTTAAAGCGGTTTTGTAAGGGAAATTTTCTAACCATTTATTTACACTATACCACGCCAAGGGCGTCGCTATAACAAAGGCAACTAGCACCCATTTTATAAAATCTCTATTTAACATATTTACCAACTCTAATATACTGGCGCCATTCACTTTTCTTATGCCTATTTCTTTGGTGCGATAGGTGCATGTTTGAATCACCTGTCCTAGTATCCATATAAGTGTCAGCATAATCGCTATAAGAGCCAATGTTGAAATAGCATTTGAAAGCTGTCTTTCTTTTTTGTATTGGGCATTAAAAAAAGCATCGTAAAACTGAAAGTCAAAAGGGTCTTTGGTGAAAGACGCCCATATATTTTTTATCTGAGATATTTGCTTATGAATTTGCCCTGGGACAATCCTTACCGACAGGATATTTGGCTTATTCATATCACCATAAATCAAACAAACGGCCTGTTGTTTTTTTCGCAGAGAAGAAACGCTAAAATCATTTATAATTCCTATTACCTTATAACCCTCTTCACTTCCCATACCGTAGGTCTGTTTTAGGGGATTTTTCCAACCAAACTGTTTAATAGCCGTTTCGTTAAATATACAGGCTTTTTTAAAATCGCCTTTTAAAAACGGACGTCCTTTAAGCAACTGTATCTTAAAAGTGCGTAGAAACGTGCTGTCAACCATAATAGTTTCTATGTCCATGTCAATGTCTTTTTCGCCACTTCCCATGGTCAATTCAATCTGCCCGGGATGACCAAAACTATAGGTTGACGATTTTACAAAACTCAGGTTATTTACTTCCAATTTCAATGCCGCATAGTGTTTAAACTTGTAGGGTATATTTATTTTAAGAAGGTTTTGCCGGTTAAAACCCAATGCTTTTGATTCTACAAAGTTTAATTGTTTTTGTATGAAGAAAACAGAAATTAATAGGGCGATAGACACAACAAATTGTGCCGTTGTAAAAAGGGTTCTAATATTACTTTTGTTTTGTCTCTTAATGGTATTGTGTAAGCCCTCAATAACATTGATTTTGAGTAGGGAATATGCCGGAATGATACTATTAATAGCCAGAATAACCAACAAGACAGACAGATAAATAATAATAAATAGCGGCTCTTTTAGAATTTTCAAATTCACCTCTCTACCAATGAGTGACGTAAAATAATCTTTTAAGGCAAAGACTAGCAATAACGATAATAATGTAGATATAGTAATAACAATCAACGATTCTGTTAAGTAATAAAAAAACAATTGTAAACTGTTGGCGCCGTTTACCTTTTTTATACTGATTTCTTTGATTTTTGAAAACTGTAACGATAACGAAAAATTGAGGTAATTAATAACAGAAAGGATGAGAATAATCAGCGCAATAACAGAAATAATATTGATAAAGGAAGGATTGCCTTTTCTATTGCCATTATTTTTAATTGACTCAGAAAGGTAAATATCTGTTAAAGGCTGTAAAGAGAATCTTTTCACTCTTGACTGAAACTGCTTAATGGTTTGGTTAAAGTGTTCGATAAATTGTTCTTTGTCGGTATGCTTTTTTAGTAAAAAGAAATTATTCATCGGGTTGTAACAGCCATTTTCGCAAATGGTTGACGTGCGCATTTTTTTATCTTCGGCATTGAGCAAATAATCGGCTGCAATACTGGTATTTTTAGGAAACGCTTTAATAATAGCCGTAACCTTTACTTTAAAATAATGGTTAAAATCAATGGTTTGACCAAGCGGATCTTTACCTCCAAACAATTTCTTGGCTGTTGCTTGCGTCAAAATGATAGACGCTTTTTCTGAAAAAGGTTTATCACCAATTTTACGCAG
>CAZMBM010000122.1:0-6159 GCA_964564475.1 uncultured Flavobacteriaceae bacterium
CTTCTCGTGGGTCTTCTTCAGAGATAATAATTGCTTTAAACTCAGACCAGTACGGTGCAATAATTTTATAGGTTTCTTCGTATTCATACCGGTAGTATCTCGATTTTCCCGAAGGGTCAAAGCTGTTTACTAAAATAGCCACACGGTCAACACCTAAATCACTTGTGTCTCTAAGGGCTTGAATATTGTCTATTTGAGAAACTTCTGTTAATTTTTTTGGTGTTGAAGTGTAGTTTCTTCCATTGCTGGTTGTAACAAATAATTGATAGTCGGTATTGGGTTGTGCTCTAAATTTGACAGAAGAAAAGTAGTTACCCGGAGAGCGTTCTGTAAAAGTATAGGTATTTTGAGAGCTGTCAACAATTGTAACATCGGCACCTGTTTCTTTTTTAGGATCTTCTTCGAATTTAAAGGTGCGCGATAACTTAATTTCTTGATACTTAAATTCATTTGTAATGGTTGCTTCAATAACAATAGCGCTTTCAAAAACATCTGTTTTAATCTCAAATGTTTCAACGCAACTGTTTGTAAATAAGCCTATAATGACAATCCAAACAAAATGAAATGTTATTCTGTTTTTCATCGGGTTATATATTTTTTATCATTTTTAACATTATTTAATATCTATTTTATTCTATCCAAAAATCTGGTACAATGTTAGTTCCTATTGTTGTACAATCACCACATTTAACAGGAACCATAAGGAATGGCCCTGAAGCATTGATACTTGGAGGCGGATTCGTATTTTCTTCCCAAAAAGTATAAGTTCTCGTTCTGATTGCATCTAGTAAAGGTGTTTGATCCATTGGTTTGGTTACAGGCGGTGCCACTAACTGACAATCTTCAACGTAAGGTGGCAAACTTTCATTGGGAAATAAATCTAAAAAGTTAAAAAAGAGCCTTTTTGAAGAGACCGAAGACACATCAAAAAAGCCCAAAACTTTTTCATCGGGATTGTCTGAAGAAAAAACATTACCACTTACAAATCCCGGTTGTGTTTGTGAAAACAAACTTTCTGAACTAGCCAGACTGTTGAGAGTTTCGTAATAGGTATAAGCCTCGGGAGATTGCACATATTGTTTTACCAAAATACTGTACCTGTGTGATATTATAAAATCATCTTTAAGAAGAAATCTCACAGGGAATTTAGAAACCCGGTCTTCAGTAAGATTGTTGGTTTGTGTTTGTATAATTGAATTTGACGCTATCGTTTTAAAACAAACGCGATCATTTAATTCTTCACCTTTTTTAGACGTAAAACCGACTTCCGGCGGGTCATCTGATACAATAATTGCCTTAAATATAGACCAATACGGCGCAATAATTTTATAGGTTTCTTCGTATTCATACCGGTAGTATCTCGATTTACCCGAAGGGTCAAAACTATCTACCAAAATAGCCACACGGTCAACACCTAAATCGCTTGTTTCTCTAACAGCTTGAATGTTTTCAATCGGTACAATAGCGGGTAACTGTATAGACATAGAGGTGTAGTTTCTGCCATCACGTGTTGTAACAAATAATTGGTATTCGTTATTGGGTTGGGCTCTAAATTTGACAGAAGAAAAGTAGTTACCCGGAGAACGTTCTGTAAATGAATAGGTATTTTGAGAGCTGTCAACAATTGTAACATCGGCACCTGTTTCTTTAGCAGGACCTTCTTCAAATTTAAAGGTACGCGATAATTTAATTTCTTGATACTTAAGCTCATTTGTAATGGTCGCTTCAATAACAATGGCACTTTCAAAAACATCTGTTTTAATCTCAAACGATTCAACACAGCTATTTGTAACAAAGCCTATAATGACAAGCCAAATAAAACGATATGCTATTCTGCTTTTCATTGGGTAATATTTTGTATCAATTTTAACATTATTATTAACTAATTTTTTTAATTTATTCTGTCCAAAAGCTGGGTGCTTCTATGCTTCCCAGTAGCCTACAATCACCACATATTACAGGAACCATAAAATAAGGGCCCGCTCCTTTCTCGGGGTTGCCATTAATATTCCAAAATGTACGAGTTCCATCTCTTATAATAGCAGCCAAAGGAAGTTTACCCACAGGAGCAGTTTCCGGTGGGGCATATAAATCACACTCAGCTATAAAGGGTGGTAAGCTTTCATTTGGGAATAAATCTGAAAAATTAAAAAAGATTCTTTTTGAAGACACCGAAGACACATCAAAAAAACCTAAAACTTTTTCATCGGGATTGTCTTTTGACACAACATTACCATTTATAAATCCCGGTTGTGTTTGTGAAAACAAACTTTCTGAACTTGCCAAACTGTTAAGTGTTTCATAATAGGTATAAGCTTCGGGAGATTGCACATATTGTTTAACCAAAATACTATACCTGTGTGATATGATAAAATTATCTCTAGGTAGAAATCTGACAGGAAATTTTGAGACCCTATCTTCGGTTAAATTATTGGTTTGTGTTTGTATTATTGTATTTGAGACAACTGTTTTATAGCAAATCTGATCTTCCCATGTTTTAGGTAATATGCCGATTTCAGGTGGCGATACGGTATCGTTTACAATTTTAAGATATTGGGGACTCCAGTAAGGGGCAATAATTTTGTAGGTTTCTTCGTATTCATATCGGTAGTTTCTCGATTTACCCGAAGGGTCAAAACTATCTACCAAAATACCCACACGGTCAACACCTAAATCGCTTTTTTCTCTAACAGCTTGAATATTATCTATTGGAACAATACTAGGTAATTGTACAGGCTTAGAAGTGTAGGATTTTCCACTACTGGTGGTGATAAATAATTGATATTCAGCATCAAGTTGTGCACCAAATTTTACGGTAGAAATATATTTACCGGGAGAGTTTTCTGTAAAAACAAAAGTGTTTTTAGAGCTATCAACAATTTTAACTTCAGCATTATTCTCGAAAGAGGCTTCTTCTTCAAATTTAAAGGTACGTGATAAATAAATTTCTTGATATTTAAACTCATTAGTAATAATGGCTTCAATAACAATGGCACTTTCAAAAACATCTGTTTTGATTTCAAACGACTCAACGCAACTTGTTGCCAAGGAGCCTGTAGCAATAAAGCAAATAAAATAATATGTGGTTCTGCTCTTCATAGAGTTTGTATCACAAACTAAAATTTGAAATTATAAGTTATAGTAGGTATGGCTCTGTTAAATATAGAACTTTGATAGCCTTTAATCTTTCCATTTTCTGTCACAAAAAATACAGAATACGGATTATTTCTTCCGAGTACATTATAAATTGAGATATTCCAAAAACTATGGACAAACTGCTTAATTTTATGACTTCCTTCAATATTAAAGCCTAAATCGAGTCTGTAATAATCGGGAATTCTAAATTTATTACGGTCACTAAATAAAACCTGTTCTGAATTGTTAAAAATAAATTGCCCGACAGGAAAGGTTACAGGGCGTCCTGTTTGATACACGACATTGGCAGAAAAACTAAAACGTCTGGTTAATTTATAGTTTACAACCAAACTAAAATCATGGGGTTTATCAAAATTAGCCGGAAAAAAGTTACCTCCATTTACACGTTCTTCGCTAAATGGGCTGTCTAATTTAAGAAATGAGCGGGAATATGTATAACCAATCCAACCATTGAGATCTCCTTTATTTTTTTTGACCAAAAACTCAACACCATAAGCTTTTCCTTCACCTTGAAGCACTTCGGTCTCAATAGATTCATTAACCAAGAGATTTGCACCAACTTTATAATCTAAAATATTTTTAGATTCTTTGTAATAACCTTCAATGCTAAATTCATAAGCATTACCATCTACATTTTTATAAAAACCTAACGAGTATTGATTGGCTTGTTGTGGTTTTATATTTATATCAGACAACTTCCATGTATCTGTTGGAGACACAGTAGTGTTGGTAGATAAGGTATGAATATACTGATATGTATTGTTGTAACTGGCTTTTACAGAGAAACTGGGAGATATTAAGTATCGGGCGGAAGCACGAATTTCGGGGTTTATAAATGTTTTAACAGCTTCATTTTTTTTGAAATTTAGTGTATCGATAATAGTCCCCTCGTTTCTAGGCTGTCCTTCTGCAAAAACCTTTTGAGAGGATTTACCTAGAAGTGTAAACATAGACAGTCTTATGCCGGCACTGACCACAAGCTTTTCATCTACTTTAAATTCATCAGAGATAAAAACGGCAGACTCTAAGCCTCTTTCTTCAGGGATATTTATAGTTTCTACAACAGATACCGGTCCTTTAGGAACTATTTCTCCCGGATTGACAACGTATAATTTTGTTGAGATACCATAATCAATTTTATGCTTATTACTGTAGTCGTATTTCATTTTTAGTTTTACCTGTGTTTCATTTACTTTAAAACCTAAAATAAAATTCTTGTCAGAATTACCATTAAAGTCAATATTAAACTTGTACTCACTGTTGGCGAAAATTAAACTTCCTTTATTTTTTTCGTTAAAAGTGTGATCCCATTTTAAAGAGGCAATTCTATTACTATAACTGTAAACAGAATCTGAAGTAATACTAAAGGCATCTTTACTATAATAACCGGTTGATTCGATGTTGTTATTATCATTAATTTTGTGATTGTACTTAATTACGCCATCATAAAATGAGGCATCACTATTTTTAACAGATTGTTCGTCAGTAAGATTTAAAAGCCAATTAGAATAAGTTCCCCTACCGCCAATAACTAAAGAGGATTTATCTTTAACAACAGGGATTTCTAAGGCCACATTACTCGTTACCGGACCTATAGAAGCTTCTCCAGAAAATTTCTTATCACTCCCTTTTTTTGTGTTTATTTCAAAAACAGAAGAGAGTCGCCCTCCGTATTCAACAGGGATATTGCCTTTATAAATATTAACACTTCCTGTAGTGAAAGGGTTTAAGGCAGAAAATATTCCAAAAAAGTGGGCAGGATTATAAAGAACACCATAATCTAAAAGAATTAAATTTTGATCTTCTTTTCCGCCTCTCACATTAAAACCGGTAGAGCCTTCTCCTGCAGTACTGATGCCGGGCAGAGTTGTGGCCACTTTTAAAATATCGCTGGTGCCTAAAACCAGAGGGATGTTTTTTATATCTTCAGTACGTATTTTTGTAATACCTGTTTTGGCTTCTTTTACGTTTTTGTCAATATCAGCTTCCAGCACTATTTCGGTTAATCTTTCTAAACTCTCGGTCAATTTAAAATTTAATGTACCGTCACCATAAATTATAACTCTTTTTTTAGCGTTTTGATAACCTAAAGCCTTTGTTTCAATTAAATTTTCACCTATTGGTAATCTGATGGAGTAGTAGCCCGTAGAATCGGTTATGGTATTTAGGTTTTTATTTTTAACGATTAAAGCTAAATATGGAATAGGTCTTTTTGTAATAATGTCGTTTACATAGCCCGAAAGAGTATATCTTTTACGCCTTGCGTATTTGTTTTCTTTTCCAATTCTAATGATTGGGATGGCCTTCTGGTTTACATTTGAAGTTTCTTTGACAACAAAAATGGGTTTATTTTCCTCCTCAGGTACAATCTCTTTTTTTACAACCCCCATATTTGCTATGGGAAGAGCGTCATAAATAATATTGTTACGCGTTAAAATAACTTTGTTATCTGTAGTAATATAGAAATTAATAACGGTTTTTTTAAAAACATCATTAAGGACAGTTTTTAGTGTTACATTATTGTAAGAACCCGAAATAAGATCCTTACCCAACCAGTTTTCAACAAAATAAAAATGATAATTGGTTTGTTTTTCAATAAGTTTGATAACTTCAAATCTGGTTATATTATCAAAAGAGATTGAAATATTTTCAGTTACATTTTGAGCAGTCAGGTTGTGAAAACTCAAAAATAGCATTACAATAAGGATTTTTTTCATTGACTTACAGTTGTATCATTAATTACCAATTGCATTAATTGTATCATAAGTTTATCAAATTTTGAGTTTTGTGAAGTATCATTATTTTTATAAAGGATATTAATATACTCCTGATGTTTTGGAAATAATGCAACGAGTTCTTTTTTTGATGTGATTTTATGATATTTATTATTAAAATAAATGAGGTAAGTATTTTGGTTTTTAAATTTGTAATAGACAAAACTTTTATCTAAAAGCTTTTTTATAGTTTTTTTATATTTTTTGTAAAGGATTAAATTAGGACTCT
>CAZMBM010000123.1:0-6104 GCA_964564475.1 uncultured Flavobacteriaceae bacterium
GGGATTTCCTGTTCATAAATTTTATAAAGAATTGCTTAGATTCTAATTCCCAATCATTATAATTTCTATTTTTGCTTAAATTCTATTAATAAGATGAAAAAATACACTTTTACCGAAAAAAAAGATACCCGTTCGGGCTTTGGTGCCGGTCTTTCTGAATTAGGGAAAACCCATAAAAATGTTGTGGCTCTCTGTGCCGATTTAACAGGCTCTTTAAAAATGGATGATTTTGCTAAAAATTATCCCGACAGATTTTTTCAAGCCGGTATTGCCGAAGCCAATATGATTGGTATGGCTGCCGGACTGACAATTGGCGGTAAAATTCCTTTCACAGGTACTTTTGCGAATTTTTCTACAGGACGTGTATATGACCAAATTCGTCAGGCCGTGGCCTATTCTGGTAAAAATGTAAAGATATGTGCTTCTCATGCAGGTCTTACTTTAGGTGAAGATGGGGCAACCCATCAAATTTTAGAGGATTTGGGTTTGATGAAAATGCTCCCCGGTATGACGGTTATAAATACTTGTGATTACAACCAAACTAAGGCGGCTACCATAGCCATAGCCGATTATAAAGGCCCCGTATATTTGCGTTTTGGACGTCCGAAAGTTCCCGTGTTCACTCCCGAAAATCAGATTTTTGAAATAGGGAAAGCTGTTAAATTAACTGAAGGCAAAGACGTAACCATTGTGGCAACCGGTCATTTGGTATGGGAAGCTTTACAGGCTTCAGAAAGTTTAGAGAAAGAAGGTATCAGTGCCGAAGTTATAAATATTCACACCATAAAACCCTTAGATGAGAATGCTATTTTAGCTTCGGTTTTAAACACAAAATGTATTGTTACTGCCGAAGAGCATAACGTTTTAGGAGGATTGGGCGAAAGTGTGTCTCGTATTTTGGCACAAAATTTGCCCGTACCACAAGAGTTTGTCGCCGTGCAAGACAGTTTTGGAGAATCTGGAACACCTCAGCAATTGATGGATAAGTATCATTTAAATAGTACCTCAATTGTATCAGCCGCCAAAAAAGTAATCGCTCGGAAATAAATACACTCATTACACGTTTTATTTTAAAAATCAATTGAATTATGAAAAAACAATTTTTATTAGTAGCAATACTTTCTATAATCAGTATTGCCGGATTTTCGCAAACCAAATTCGGTTTTAAAGGCGGGATTAATTATAACTTTGCAGGAAACATTACAGAAGTTGTGAGTGCTGCGGGTGGTGGCTTTACAGACATAACACGTGGTTCTAAAGAAAAAGCAGGCTATCATTTCGGTATTTGGTCACGTTTTAGTTTGGCCGGATTCAATCTCCGTCCGGAGCTTGTTTATACAGAAATAAAGAATCAGTATCAACTAGATGCGACTTCAACAAATCTCAAAACTAAAAAAATTGACATACCTATTTTATTGGATAAAAAGATTTTAGGGCCACTACACATTTTTGGAGGGCCCTCATTTCAGTACATCTTAAAATCTGATTTTAAATCGAATGATATTGGTAATGTTAATTTTAACAAATTTACCTTAGGCACACAAGTAGGTTTGAGCTTGGATTTGGGCAATTTCGGTATTGATGCCCGTTGGGAAAAAGGTTTTTCGAATAACTTAAATGCCATTCTTATATCATCTTTAACCAATTTAAGTTTAGACAACAGACCTAATCAAATAATTTTTAGTATGTCTTATAATTTATTATAAAGACACTTATTTAGAATAAAAAACGCACCTGTACAGTGCGTTTTTTTTATAGTTATATGCTACGTTTATTTAGGAATCTTTATCTAAATAATTAGGAATACCGTCACCATCAGAATCGTCGTCAGTCAAATCACCATTATTATTGGCGTCTTCATCTTTAGTTAGTTTCCCGTCACCGTCATCGTCATTATCAAGATAATTAGCTATTCCGTCACCATCGGTATCATCGTCAAATACATCGCCATTACCATTAACATCTTCATCTCTAGTGTTTATTGTATCGCCGTCATCGTCCGGATCTACAAAATTAAAAAAGCCATCGCCATCAGTATCATCACCTACAACTTCACCATCATTATCTAAGTCTTCCAGATAAGAATCTATCCCGTCATTATCATGGTCGGCTCTAACAACATCGTTTAATTCAAATTTAAAAATGAGTGGCGAGTTGGCCGGTATGCTACCCGAGGCAATATCTTGGTAACCTAATCCCGAAGGAAAAAATAAAAAGCCTTTTCCGTTGTCCACATACGACAAAGACTCATCGGGGTTAATAATTTTTGTACCGCCTTTAAAATGGGCAAAGCCATATTTCCAACCCTGTACGACACGTGTTAGGTCTAACCAAGCCAAAACGCGTGAATCAAAACGCGTACTGTCTAATAAAAAACCTGAGTATTTAACCAAAATTGAATCAGAGCGTTTAGGGGCAATAGTTGTACCTGTTCTTTCTGACAAGTAATACAATTTATAGGCCACATCCTTATAGGTAATATCTTGCGTTATAACATCTTCATACAAAGGGCGTTCGTTATTGGTAATTGTCCAAATATTGCCATCGGCGTTTAAATAATGTGTTTGAAGATATTGAACCAAAGAGTCATTATCTGTTTTGGCTTGCTCTACAGGGTCTATAGTAGGTGTAGTTATTGTTGTATTCTTTTTATTACAAGACAACATTAATAAAAAACCAACTAATAACAATGTCAGACTATACCGTGACTTCATACATTTTAATTTTTGCGTTGCAATTTACAATTTTAAATGAATTTTATAACTTTATAACTCACTTTATGAGCAACTAAACAGGGCTTTTAACAAAACTTTAAAGCTTAACTTATCTGAAGTTAATTTTTCGCATTCGCAAACTACGGGGCGTAACTTCTAAATACTCGTCATCTTTAATATACTCCATACATTCTTCTAATGAAAAATCGACTTTTGGAAATATTTTAGCAGCTTCATCTGTACCAGATTTCCGAACGTTTGTTAGTTTTTTACCTTTTATAAGGTTAACAGACATATCTTCTTGTTTGTTATTTTCGCCAATAACTTGCCCTTTATAAATATCATCATTTGGATCTATAAAAAAGCGCCCTCTATCTTGTAATCTATCAATAGCATAAGCAGTTGCTTTACCCATTTCTGAAGAAATAATAGCCCCATTTACATTTTTATCTATATCGCCTTTATACACGTCAAAACCACGTAATCTGTGATTGATAATAGCCTCACCTTGGGTGGCTGTTAACAATTTATTGCGCAGACCTATCAAACCGCGGGACGGGATATCAAACTCTAAATGTTGCAAATCGCCTTTGGGCTCCATAACCATTAAATCGCCTTTACGCAAAGTCACTAAATTTATGACCTTACTGGCTCCTGCTTCTGGCACATCGACAACTAAAATCTCATAGGGTTCTAATTTTTTACCATCGACTTCCTTTAATATAACTTGCGGACGGCCAACTTGTAATTCATAACCTTCTCTACGCATGGTTTCAATCAAAACCGATAGGTGCAGAATACCACGTCCATAAACATTAAATTTATCTTCAGAGTCAGTTTCTTCTACCCGTAAGGCAAGATTTTTTTCGGTTTCTTTAAATAAGCGATCTCTTAAATGACGTGAGGTTACATATTTACCCTCTTTACCGTAAAACGGTGAGTTATTAATGGTAAAAAGCATACTCATTGTAGGCTCATCAATGCTTATTCTAGGTAAAGGTTCCGGTTTTTCTAAATCGGCGATGGTATCACCAATTTCAAAACCATCAATTCCCGTAATAGCACAAATATCGCCACTTCTTACTTCAGAAACTTTTGCCCTTCCTAGACCTTCAAAAATATGTAATTCTTTAATTTTTACTTTTTGTTTACTGCCATCTCTTTTACAGAGCATATATTCTTTGGCTTCAAATAAATCGCCTCTAAACACACGGCCAATAGCTATTCTTCCCGTAAACGAAGAGTAATCTAAAGAGGTTATTTGCATTTGGGTTGTCCCTTCTCTATATGGAGCTTCCGGTATTTCAGATACAATGGTATCTAAAAGCGGAATGATATCTGTGGTAGGTTTTTGCCAATCTGTACTCATCCAACCTTGCTTTGCCGATCCGTAAATAGTTTGAAAATCTAATTGTTCTTCTGACGCATCAAGCGCAAACATCAAGTCAAAAACATGTTCGTGAACCAAATCGGGTGTACAGTTTTCTTTATCAACTTTATTGATAACCACAATGGGTTTTAAACCTAATTCAATGGCTTTACCCAACACAAATCGTGTTTGTGGCATAGGGCCTTCAAAAGCATCTACCAGCAACAAAACGCCATCGGCCATTTTTAAGACACGCTCTACTTCACCACCAAAATCGGCATGACCGGGTGTATCAATAACATTAATTTTAACCTTATTATAGGTAATAGATACATTTTTAGATAAAATAGTAATACCACGCTCTCGTTCTAAGTCATTGCTGTCAAGCAGTAATTCATTATGAACTTTACGTTCATCTAAAATTTTAGCTTGATCAATAATTTTATCGACCAAAGTTGTTTTCCCGTGGTCAACGTGGGCTATAATAGCTATATTTCTTATAGATTGCATCTTTATGTTTTTGAGTCTGCAAAAGTAGTGTTAATTTTTGGTTATCAGCCTTGTAAGTAGTTTATTTTTAAAAACTGCTATACTAATTATAAGTGACTGATATTTAACAGTTTTTAAAAATTAATCGTCACTCAACAGTTCAATTACTGTAATTTCAGGCCATATTCCTACGCGTCCCGGAAAACCCAAAAAGCCAAAGCCCCGATTTACATAAAGATATTGTGAAGCCTGTTTGTATAAACCTGCCCAACGCGGATAAAAATATTTGATGGGACTCCACTTAAATCCGGGTATTTCGACACCAAATTGCATACCATGGGTGTGCCCCGAAAGGGTTAAGTCTATATTAGTGTTGTGCTTAAGTACTTTATAATCCCAGTGGGTTGGATCGTGTGATAGTAATATTTTAAAATCAGTATCACTAACTTTTTCTAATGATTTATCTAAGTTTCCGCGCTGCGGAAAGGGTGGTTTTCCCCAATTTTCTACCCCTACAATGGCTATTTTATCTCTTCCTTTTGTCACATGAAAAGAATCGTTATTGAGTAATCTAAAGCCAACAGTATTATGATGCTTAAAAAGCAAATTGAGGTTGTCCTCTTTTGCTTTCGTAGAAGGCCATTTTTTATAATCACCGTAATCGTGATTTCCCAAGGTAGAAAAAGCACCATGTTTGCTTTTTAGCGTTTTAAAACTGTCTATAAACGGTTCTATTTCGCGTGAGTCGTTATTTACCAAATCTCCTGTAAAACAAATTATATCGGCGTTTTGCTTATTTATTAAACTGATGCCGCGCTGTACATCTTCAAGGCTGTCAAAACTACCAGCATGGATATCAGAAATATGAACAACTTTAAACCGGTTAAAGGACTTGGGTAAATTTTTAAATTTTATTTTTAAGGTTTTAACTTTATAGTTATACTTCCCCTTTGTTATGCCGTACAGCATTGATAGAAAAGGAATGGCTGCCACACCCATACCAATTTGTCCTATAAATTTTCTGCGTGACGGATAAACCACAGGCGCCTGAGTTGTAAAAAAGTGAGTTATAAACTTAAACAGGTAGCTTACAATTCTCAATAAATCATCAATAGCCAAAAACAAGCTAAACAACAATTTGAAAACAAGAAAGGAAAAGAAAAAACCTATCAACAAGTTTTTCAAAACACCGGCATGAAGCGGACGTTTTGAAAAATATAGGAATAAGTAAGCCAACCCAATATATGTAAAAAGTATAAGTATTAAATAGCCTGTACGCCAATATTTAGAACTGTCTAATCTATTGGTAATAGTTTTAACACCCCAATAGGTATAAATGTCTAAAAGGAGTAATATTCCTACAAAAATAAAAAGTCTTAAACTCAATAGTATTATAAATTTCTACGTTGTCGCTCCCGTTTGATTAATGCCAGTTCGCGACTGGTTTGTCCGGCAACAGATGTGTTTTCTTCGGCACGCCTAATTAAATAGGGCATCACATCTTTTACGGGGCCGTAAGGTACATATTTTGC
>CAZMBM010000124.1:0-6103 GCA_964564475.1 uncultured Flavobacteriaceae bacterium
AAAAATAAAAAACTATGACTACAACAGCATATATAGTAAAAGGATACAGAACAGCGGTGGGTAAAGCCCCCAGAGGTGTTTTTCGATTCAAACGTTCAGACGATTTAGCCGCCGAAACCATTAAATATTTATTAGAACAAGTGCCCCAACTCGATAAAAACCGCATAGACGATGTCATGGTGGGTTGCGCTATGCCCGAAGGGGCTCAAGGACTCAATATGGGACGGCTTATTTCGCTTATGGGACTCGATATAATAGACGTGCCGGGTGTTACCGTAAATCGGTTTTGTTCTTCGGGAATAGAAACCATCGCCATGGCCAGTGCCAAAATTGCGGCCGGTATGGCCGATTGTATTATTGCCGGTGGTGCCGAAAGCATGAGCGCCGTACCCATGGGCGGCTACAAACCCGAACTCAATTACGATATTGTAAAATCGGGTCACGAAGATTATTACTGGGGTATGGGCACAACTGCCGAAGCTGTGGCCAATAAATACAAGGTGTCGCGCGAAGACCAAGATGCTTTTTCGTACCAATCGCATATGCGGGCTTTAAAAGCCATTGCCGAAGGCACTTTTAAAGACGATATTGTTCCCATAACCGTTAATCAAACTTATTTAGACGCTTCGGGAAAACGTCAAGAAAAAAGTTATGTGGTAGATACCGATGAAGGCCCTAGAAAAGGCACATCATTAGAAGCTTTAGCCAAATTACGCCCTGTTTTTGCGCAAGGCGGTAGCGTAACTGCCGGAAACTCATCTCAAATGAGTGACGGAGCGTCATTTGTTTTGGTTATGAGTGAAGCCATTGTAAAAGAACTCAATTTAGAACCCGTGGCCAGACTCGTCTCTTACGCAGCTGTGGGTGTAGAACCTGCTATCATGGGTATTGGCCCCATGCATGCAGTGCCAAAAGCCCTCAAACAAGCCGGACTCCAATTAAAAGATATCGAGTTAATCGAACTAAACGAAGCTTTTGCATCACAATCACTGGCCGTTATTCGTGGTTTAGAATTAGATCCCGAAAAGGTAAACGTCAATGGCGGTGCCATTGCTTTAGGGCATCCTTTGGGATGTACAGGAGCCAAACTATCGGTACAATTATTTAATGAAATGCGTCGCCGCAAACAAAAATACGGTATTGTCACCATGTGTGTGGGAACCGGACAAGGTGCTGCAGGCGTTTATGAATTGTTAAAGTAGAGAATATATTTACAGAAACTAGCGTCTAGGACTAGTAAAAGATATAATTTAAAAAATATAAAAAATGAGCACAGACAAAGAATTATTAAGAGGCGGCCAATTTTTAGTTAAAGAAACCGACTGCCAAGATGTTTTTACGCCCGAAGATTTTTCTGAAGAGCAACTCATGATGAGAGATGCTGTTAAGGAATTTGTTGACAGAGAAGTGTGGCCTAATAAACCGCGTTTTGAGAAAAAAGACTACAAACTTACCGAAGAACTGATGACTAAAGCAGGTGAAATGGGCTTTTTAGGTATTTCGGTGCCCGAAGAGTACGGCGGTATGGGTATGGGTTTTGTCTCTACTATGTTGGTGTGCGATTACATATCGGGCGCCACAGGATCTTTATCAACAGCCTACGGCGCCCATACCGGTATTGGCACTATGCCCATATTGTTGTACGGCACCGAAGAACAAAAACAAAAATACATTCCGAAATTGGCGACAGGCGAATGGTTTGGCGCTTATTGCTTAACCGAACCCGGTGCCGGTAGCGATGCCAATTCGGGTAAGACAAAAGCTGTTTTATCTGAAGATGGCAAAAATTACATCATCAATGGACAAAAAATGTGGATTTCTAATGCCGGTTTTTGCAGTCTTATGATTGTTTTTGCCCGTATAGAAGACGACAAATACATTACCGGCTTTATTGTAGAGTACGATAAAGACAATCCAAACGGCATCACTTTGGGTGAAGAAGAACATAAATTAGGTATCCGTGCCTCTTCTACCCGTCAGGTATTTTTTAATGACACCATTGTACCGGTAGAAAACATGCTTTCTACCCGAGGCAACGGTTTTAAAATCGCCATGAACGCTCTTAATGTAGGACGCATAAAATTGGCAGCAGCCTGTTTAGATGCCCAACGTCGTATTATTACAGAATCTGTAAAATACGCCAATGAACGTGTACAATTTAAAGTTCCCATCTCTAGTTTTGGTGCCATTCGTCAAAAAATTGCCGAAGTGGCTACCAACTGCTGGGTGGGCGAATCGGCCAGTTACCGTGCGGCCAAAAATATTGAAGACCGCATAGAAATCCGTAAAAACAACGGCAAAGATTCTCATCAAGACGCCGAATTAAAAGGGGTTGAAGAATACGCTATAGAGTGTTCTATCCTCAAAGTAGCGGTATCAGAACATACACAAAAATGTGCCGACGAAGGCATACAGATATTTGGCGGTATGGGCTTTTCTGAAGACACACCGATAGAATCGGCTTGGCGCGATGCGCGAATTGCCAGAATTTATGAAGGTACCAACGAAATAAACCGTATGATAAGCATTGGCATGCTTATTAAAAAAGCTTTTAAAGGTCATATTGATATTTTAAAACCCGCTATGGCTGTGGCAAATGAACTCACAAGTATTCCGTCATTTGATAAACCCGATTTTTCTGTGCTTTTTGCCGAAGAAAAATACATTATTGCCAACCTTAAAAAGTTATTTCTAATGATTGGCGGGGCTATCGCTCAAAAATACGGTAATGACGTTGATAAACACCAACAACTTATGTTGGCTGCTGCCGATATTTTAATTCAGATTTATATGGCCGAATCGGCTATTTTACGGGCCGAAAAATTGGCCAAAGCGCAAGGAAAAGATGCCGTTGAAGGGCAAATAGCTATGGCCAAATTAAACCTTTTTAATGCTATAGATATTATAGAAACAGCCGGCAAACATTCTATTATTTCATTTGCCGAGGGCGATGAACAACGTATGATGCTTATGGGCCTTAAACGCTTTACCAAATACGTTAATTATCCGAATATAATTGGCTTACGCAATGTTATAGCCGATAAGATTATTGCAGAAAACAAATATTGTTTTTAGTTAGGTTTAGGTTAGTAGTTTTCTGCATTATAAAAATCCCGTTGCTCTTAATTGAGGCGGGATTTTTTGTTAAAGTTTATTACTTTACAATTTAATTCTTGATATTTGGTGTCTCAATCAAATACATGATCTATATTTTTAACAAAAAATTACTTTCTACTGTAGCATTTTTTTTGGAGCATAACGCTGTATAATTTTGTTAAAGTTTATAGTCCTTTCAATTATATTCGTGATATTTGAAGAGACAAAAACAACAGCTAACCTATAAAAATTTTATTATGAGATCTCTAAAATTAGTTTTAGCCCTTTTATTAATGGTGCCTTTAAGCTTTTGGGCACAAGACAGAAAACTAGAACCTACTTCTAAAGTGGTTACCAAACACCAAGTAACCATTAAAAACAAAGTAGTGCCTTATACGGCTACCGCCGGTACGCAACCTGTTTGGGATAAAGACGGTAAGGTTATTGCCTCTTTATTTTACACCTATTACCAGCGTACCGATATAAAAGACAACACCAGACGCCCTCTAATTATTTCTTTTAACGGTGGCCCCGGATCGGCCTCTGTTTGGATGCATATTGCCTATACAGGCCCTCAAATACTCAAAATAGATGACGAAGGTTATCCTGTTCAGCCCTACGGAATCACAGCCAACCACAACTCTATTTTAGATGTGGCCGATATTGTCTATGTCAATCCTGTAAACACGGGCTATTCTAGAATAATAAAAAGTGATTCAACCAAAAATGTAGATAAAAAGCAATTCTTTGGCGTTAATGCCGATATTAAATATCTGGCCGAATGGATTAACACTTTTGTCACACGTAACAACCGTTGGCGCTCGCCCAAATACCTCATCGGCGAAAGCTATGGTACCACGCGTGTGGCCGGATTAGCCTTGGCCTTGCAAAACCGACAATGGATGTATTTAAACGGGGTTATTATGGTGTCACCCATGGACTTAGGCCTTAAACGCGAAGGACCCGTGGCTGTTGCCAACCGTCTACCCTATTTTACAGCTGCCGCTTGGTATCATCGCAAGTTGCCCGCCGCATTACAACAAAAAGATTTACCCGAAGTGTTAGCGGCTTCAGAAAATTTCACCATCAATACTTTAACGCCCGCTTTAATGCACGGTGGTTTTATCAGCAAAGCCCAAAAACAAGCCATTGCCGCCAAAATGGCTTTTTATTCGGGTTTAAAAGAAAAGGTCATCTTGCAACAAAACCTCGATGTGCCCAACCGCTTTTTTTGGAAAGAGCTCTTACGCGATGATGGTTTTACCATTGGCCGTTTAGACTCACGCTACAAAGGTATTGACAGCAAAGCAGCCGGTAACAGCCCCGATTATAATGCCGAAATTACGGCGTGGTTACACGAATTTACTCCGGCCATAAACTACTATCTGAGAGAAGTTTTAAACTACAAAACCGATATAAAATACAATATGTTTGGTCCTGTACGTCCCTGGGGCGAATGGGATAATAACCACGTAGGCGAAAACCTGCGTTTGGCTATGGCCGAAAACCCCTATATGCACGTAATGATTCAGTCGGGATATTATGATGGGGCCACGCAATACTTTAATGCCAAATATACACTGTGGCATTTAGACCCGAGCGGCAAACTTAAAAACCGTTTGCATTTTAAAGGCTATCGTAGTGGTCATATGATGTACTTGCGCCGCGAGGATTTAAAAAAAGCCAATGACGATATTCGCGCATTTATAAAAATGAGTACACCAAGAAAGGGACAATCGGCAAAATATTGATGATTTGAATTTATGCGATTATTTTTAATTATAATTTTGGTAACTTCATTGGGTTATAGCCAATCTGACACAGAGGTTTATCTCTTTGATTTTTCACAAAGCAGCAAAGGATTTACTTTAGAGAACCCTATAAATATATCTGACAATGTGGGTTATGACAATCAGCCCTTTTTTTTAAAAAATGGCAAGGCTGTTCTATTTGCTTCGACCCGAAAGAATCAAACCGACATAGTTTTGTACACAATAAAGAGTAAAACTAAAAAATGGTTAACAAACACCCCGGGTAGCGAGTACTCGCCTACTCAAACGCCTGACAAAAAATATTTTACCAGTATTTTACTCGAAAAAAGCGGCCGTCAATTGTTATGGCACTACCCTTTTAACAAAAAACCAGCTAATATAGCCATAAACAATCTTAAAATAGGCTACCATACTTGGTACGATAAAAACACCCTTGTTTCTTTTGTTTTAGGAAATCCCGCCACCTTACAAGTATCTCTTTTAAAGCGTAAAACAAACAGTATTCTTGCCAAAAATATTGGCAGGTCTATTCATAAAATACCACACAGCAACCTGATAAGTTTTATCAGCTATACAGATACTATTCCTAAAATATTTGCTATAAATCCTCTTACGGGAGAGCAAAAATTTATCGCCAACGCTTTGGATCATTCACAAGATATGGCGTGGACACCCGATGGTACACTTATTATGGGTACTGCCAATAAAATCTATAAACTCAAACCCGGCACAGATAAAAATTGGGTCTTTTTTGCCTCTTTAAACCCCTACGGATTAACCGGTATTACGCGTATTGCCATAAGCCCAAAAGGGGAAAAAATTGCGATTGTGGTAGCAGGGAAGTAGTTTTTATGCTATATAAACAAAGACACTCACATTATGTAATATTAAATTTTATTGATCTCAATCGTTAGTGAAAACTATGTGCTTTTAATACAAGTCTTTCAGTTTTTATAAGTTTTAAAGTCTGAAGTTTACTGCCCGAAGCTTGAAGTAATTTACTTCTAACCCCCGTCTTCTGTCTTCAAGCTTTATCAATAATTTTAAAATAGAATGTCATTCTATATGTAAACCTATGTACTTTCAGTGCATAGTGGTTTAGTTTTACAAGATTCCCCCCGACTACTTCCAATAACTATTGTGGTAAAAGTTTTAATTTTTTTTATATTTAATCTTTAACACATTATTACTCAAGTCCACATCGGGGTACAAAGCCTTAGGGTCAACGGTTACTT
>CAZMBM010000125.1:0-5975 GCA_964564475.1 uncultured Flavobacteriaceae bacterium
AACAAAAGGGCATGAAAACCACTCATATCTTTTGTAAACGTTCTGTTGTTCTTTTCAGAAAGTTTTACAAAAAGCTGATTATTTAAAGAAAATGATTCTATTTTGTTTTTTATAAGTTTTAATGTGCTAAATCCGAAACCACTTTGAAGATTGGCGATTAAATCATCTTCGTAAATGTCATATCTCATTTTAATATCGTAATAGGGTTGCCCATTATAAACAATATTACCAGTTAGAAATTGAGAAGAAGTAAAAAATTTATGATTTCCCCTAATAGATCTGTATTTTTCCTTGTATTCGGTTCCTTCAAACAGGCCGGTATTTTCAATACCAACTATCTTGTCAAACCATTTGTAAATATTCTTTTGACTGTAAGTATTTTGACTATTTGAAGAAATTGTTCCAAAAAAAAAGAGAGTTATTAGAAAAAATTTAATAAAGTTTAGGTTTTTCATAGATTATTTTAAAAAGGCATTTTTCATTTTGGGCTAAAATAATTAAATAAAGTTCAAAAAAAAAAATAATTATCATAAAATCAGAAATGTGTTTTTAAGCTATGATGGTTTTAAATGCTATTTAGAATTTGAGACTTCATTTAACTCTTTTTTTTCTAATATAGAGAATTATACCGCTTACTCTATAAAGATTATACAACATTTCATTATTAAATCGTTTTTATTAAAAATAATTCCACTTATTTTGCAGTTGCAATATGAAATATAATAGTCTGGTAATTTTTCTTTTGTTTACATGGCTCTCTAAAGCACAAGTTGGAGGAGAGCAGATATTCAATTTTTTAAATGTTTCTACCTCCGCACAGCAGTCGGCTTTAGGGGGTAAGGTGTTGGTTTTAGAAAATGTAAATCAAGCTTTGTGGAATCCGTCAATGATAGGCAAAAAGATGGATAATCA
This sequence comes from uncultured Flavobacteriaceae bacterium, assembly GCA_964564475.1. GTDB lineage: Bacteria > Bacteroidota > Bacteroidia > Flavobacteriales > Flavobacteriaceae > CG1-02-35-72. The sequence continues at coordinate 913 of CAZMBM010000125.1, forward strand.
GCTGGCTGTAAATTATAAAAGTTTTTTGGCAGGTATTAATTACGGTTCCATATCGTATGCCAATTTTGTCAGTAAACGTTTTGGTGTTATTCAAGGGAGCATTTCTTATGTCAATTACGGTAAATTGATAGCTGCCGATGAACAAGGTAATGAAACGGGCACTTTTGGCGCCCGCGATGTTGCCATTTCGGTTGGCTACGCCTATAATATTCCTAGAACCTATCTTTACTTTGGGGCTAATTTTAAGCTGATAAGTTCTGCGATAGACAATTTCACATCAAATGGTTTGGCTTTTGATTTTGGATTGAGTTATCTCAATGACGAAAAACCTTACAAGCTAACATTGGTAGCCAGAAATATAGGCTATCAAGTCAATACATTTAACAGCACGCGAGAATCTTTACCGTTCGAAGTCATGTTGGGAGGTAGTTACGATGTCGAAAATGTTCCTTTGCGTTGGTATTTTACCTTAGATAATTTACAGCAATGGCAGGTATCGGCAGCCAACCCGTCAGACACGCAAGTCAGTATAGAGGGCGCTGTCTCTAACAAATCTATAAAAGGATTGAACAATGCCATGAGACATGTTATTATTGGGGCCGAATTTTTCCCCGAAATGGATTTTAATGTTCGATTAGGATATAATTTTAGGCGAGCCCGTGAACTGCGCTTAACAACGTCGCGTACTTTTAGCGGTTTAACGGCCGGATTTGGTATAAAAATGCGCCGTATGAAGTTTAATTACGCTTTTTCAAAGTTTCATCCGGCGACAAATACCAGCACTTTTAGTCTGATTTTTGATTTGCGAAAACCCGAATTTTAACTTCTACAAATGAAAAAAATTAACATTGCCATAGACGGTTATTCCTCTACAGGAAAGAGTACTATTGCCAAACAATTGGCATCAGAATTAGGTTATATTTATGTAGATACAGGTGCTATGTACCGTGCAGTGACGCTTTATGCGATGCAAAAGGCATTAATTTCTGATACTTTTTTTGACAAACAGACGCTTTTAAAAAATCTTGATAATATACAGCTTTCGTTTAAATTTAATGCGCAATTGGGATTTGCAGAAATCTATTTAAATGACACTAATGTCGAAAAAGAAATACGGCGACTCGATGTGTCTAATTTTGTAAGCAAGATTGCCGAAATTCCTGAAGTACGTTCAAAATTAGTCGAACAACAACAAGCAATGGGTAAAAATAAAGGTGTTGTCATGGATGGTCGTGATATTGGTACTGTGGTGTTTCCCGATGCCGAACTCAAGATATTTATGACAGCTTCTAGTGCTATTCGTGCCAAACGGCGTTACGATGAGATGGTTTCTAAAAACGAAAAAGTTACTTTAAAGGACGTGCAAAATAATATAGAAAGTCGTGATAAAATAGACACAACCAGAGCCGATTCACCATTGCTTCAAGCCAAAGACGCCATATTATTTGATAACAGTAAGCTTTCAAAAAAAGAGCAATTTGACAAGTTATTAAACTTAGTAAAGCTAAAATTAAAGACATAAAAAAAGCGCTCAAGGCGCTTTTTTTTATTGATATTTTTTGTACAACTCACTTATTTCTGTTAAATATTTGCGTTTGCTAATCCCCCATTGTCTTATAAAACTATTGGTAATGCCGCTGTAACTTTGCTTTTTAACACTTAAATCTTTGACGACTTCTTTTATTTGGTCACCCGAAAATTTATCTCTTAAACGTGTTACAGCTTCATTTAGCGCGCGCTGTTTGGCTTCGTTTACAGCTTTTTGTAAATCGGGATTATTTATTTTATTTTGAGGGAGTTTAGCCAATAAGTCTTTTGCAATATTACTTAGAGACTCTTCGCCCTTGTAAAGCGAAATAGCTTTTTTTACATTAGTTGTGTAAGCATCTTCTACCTGAGCAAAACTGTTTGCCGTAAATAAAATAATAAGGGCTACAAGAAATTTTTTCATAAGATAAGTATGTGTTTAAAAGTATTGCAAGATACAAAATAGCTTCTTATTTCAAAAAATTAGGGAATGTTTAAAAATTTATGGGTTTGTAAAGATATTTTCCATTTGGGATGTGTCATTACATAATCTATAATTTTGTTGTTCAACTCGCTTCTTTTACTCCATTCGGGTTGTAAAAAAAGTTCGCAGTCTTTAGAAACCTTGGCGACTTGAGTTTCGGCGAATTTAAAATCGTGATTGTTAGAGATTATTATTTTTAATTCGTTTGCTTTCTCGTAAATAGCTTCTAAAGGTAATTTGGTCTTTTTAGGCGACAAACAAATCCAATTCCAAACACCGGTTAAAGGGTAAGCACCCGAGGTTTCTATATGTGTTTTTATCTTGTTTCTATGAAGTTCCTCGGTAAGGTAATCCATATTCCAAATAAGTGGTTCGCCTCCTGTTATAACAACGGTATCGCTGTGTTTTTTAGCATTTATAACAATGCTGTCAGTGGGCGTTAAAGGGTGTAAGTTGGCATCCCAACTTTCCTTTACATCACACCAGTGGCAGCCTACGTCACAGCCGCCAATACGTATAAAATAAGCCGCTTTTCCGGTATGAAAACCTTCCCCTTGAATGGTGTAAAACGCTTCCATAAGAGGTAAAAGCTTGCCTTCTTTAATGTCTGTCTGTTCTCTTAATTTTTGCATCGCAACAAAGATACTTACTTCCTTTTCAAAAATTAAGATGTCGTTTAATTCTTTTTGTTTATAAAGCTTAAAAGTGTATTTTTGAAGCACTATCATTTAATATTTTTTATGAAAAAATTACTCATTTTAAGTTTGGTTTGTCTCATGTTTATTCAATGTCAGTCAAATCAAGAACATATATTACAGAAAAATCAAGTAGGTTTGATAAATACAACTACAAAGGTTTCAGATTTAGATATCATTTTTAAAAATGACTCGTTGGTTAAACCCGCTTATTTTAAAAATGAATTAAAATATGTTAACGAAGATTACGAAGTCTATTCAAAAAAGGGTGATCATCTATTAACTATCAATGTCGAAAATACTTCAGATTCTACAGCTATCATACAAAGTGTCCAAGTTTTTAGTCCTGTTTACAAAACAAAAAAAGAGGTCTCTTTAAATTCATTTTATAAAGATTTATCCGAAAAGCATCAAGTTGAAAAGGTTGAATCAACTTTCTCTTCGGCTTCGGTTTACGTAAAAGATTTAAACGCATCGTTTATAGTTTCTAACAAAGATTTGGGCTTACCCGAGTTCAACTCACGTAAGGTGACACTCGACCAAATTCCCGATAATGCCAAATTTAAGTATATAACTTTTTGGCTCAATTAGCATGAAACCTACAGAAAAGACAAAAGTCAGACGCATACCTAAACGTGGTTTTTACGATAAAGAAACAGTTTACCGCCTTTTAGATGCCGACTTTGTATGCCAACTGGGCTTTATTTACGACGGTTATCCTGTAGTTATTCCTACCATTTACGGACGTAAGGACGATAATATTTATGTCCACGGCGCGGCTGTTAGCCGTATGCTAATAAGTATAGCAAAAGCTGTTCCCATTTCGTTAAACGTTACCCAAACCAAGGCACTGGTTTTGGCACGATCGGCTTTTCACCATTCGTTAAATTACGAGTCGGTTACGGTTTTCGGTCAAGCCGAATTGGTGACAGATGCCGATGAAAAATTACAGGCTCTGAAAATTATTACTGAGCACATAATTAAAGGCCGTTGGGACGAAGTCCGTAAACCCAATAAAAAAGAACTAAATGTAACCTCTGTTTTAAAAATAAAAATTTCTGAAGCTTCGGCTAAAATTAGGACGGGGCCGCCAAGCGATGACAAAGCGGATTATGATTTACCTGTTTGGGCGGGGATTGTGCCGATTGATAAAGTTTATGGTGAGCCCATTGCAGATGCCTTACTGAAATCAGGAGTAGAAATTTCTAAAAGCATTAAAAATATCCTAAAAAATGGCTAATTATACAAAACAAACAAAACCCTTTATCGTACCCACTACCGATGGGAAACATATAGCCGAACATTTTGGTTTGGCTACCAATGGCGATGCCACTATTAGTGTGGCACATATGATAGCGCCACCCGGTTGGAGCGAACCCTTTCAAACACCCGAATTTGACGAATATACCCTTATTTTTAAAGGTAGAAAACAGTTTAATATAGAAGGAGAAATAGTTGTTTTAGGTGCCGGCGAATCGATTAAAATTAATAAAGGCACTCGGGTACAATATGCCAATCCGTTTGACGAAGCTGTAGAATATGTATCGGTATGTACACCGGCTTTTTCACCCGATTTGGTACATAGAGAGGATGCTAAAATTTAGGTAAATAGGTCTTAACGAATCCCGATTTATAGGGATGTGGTTATCCTGCCTGCCGCAGACACGGCTCATTAAACAATGTAACTGCCTTCATGAGATTGCCGCAGTCGCCCTTTCTGGTCTCCTTCGCAAAGACAGGAAAGAGCAAAGAGTCAGGGTTTCACTTTAAGTGAAGCCCTGAATAAATTCCATTATTGATACGATGACTCAAAGTCATCGTATCAATAGAATGACGGTATGATTTTATTTTAATTTTCGCTCGCAAGCCAAAAGCGTATTTTTTAACAACATAGCAATCGTCATAGGACCCACACCGCCGGGAACGGGTGTAATAAATGCCGCTTTTTTACTGACACTTTCAAAATCAACATCACCCGCTAAACGATAGCCACGTTTTTTGGTAGTATCGGGTACACGGGTAATACCCACATCAATTATAGTGACGCCGTCTTTTACCATAGCACCCGTTAAAAATTCGGGTTTACCCAAAGCAGCGACAATTATATCGGCGTCAAGCGTAAAATCGGTAATATTTTTGGTTCGGCTGTGCACTACGGTAACGGTAGCGTTACCGGCGGTGCGTTTCTGACTCATCAAAATACTCATAGGACGCCCCACAATATGACTGCGACCGATAACCACCACATGTTTACCCGATGTGGGGACATTATAGCGCTCTAAAAGCTCCATAATACCATAGGGTGTTGCGGGTAAAAAGGTAGGTAAATCGAGTGTCATTTTACCGACGTTTACCGG
>CAZMBM010000126.1:0-5818 GCA_964564475.1 uncultured Flavobacteriaceae bacterium
TGAGGGTCTCTTCCCCGACTACGGTCGCGTGGACCCGCCCCCCGACCAGGTGGAGTTTTTTTTTCATAAATCATGTTGAATTAAATGTTATTAGTAGCTATCAAATATCGTGAAAATTTTTGATTTTCAAAGAATTAAATTTATTTGTCTTGACCCAGTATTTGTTCGGTGTGCTGTTTGGTTTTAACTTTTACAATAACATTACTGATTATTCCGTTGCCATCAATAATAAAAGTTGTGCGATGTATGCCGTCATATTCACGTCCCATAAATTTTTTAGGTCCCCAAACGCCATAGGCGTTTATAACACTTTTATCTTCATCAGCCAATAAATCATACGGTAAATTGTTCTTAACAATAAAATTTTGCTGCCGTTTGGCCGAATCGGCACTCACACCTAACACAGCGTAGCCTTTGTCTAAAAAAAATTGATAATTGTCTCGTAAATTGCAGGCTTCCATAGTACATCCGGGGGTACTGGCTTTTGGGTAAAAGAAAAGGACGAGATTTTTCCCTCTAAAATCGTTTAAAGTAATTAATTCACCTTTCTGATTTAAAGCTTTAAAGTGTGGTGCCTTATCACCTATTTGTAATGTTGTCATATTTTGTATGTTTGTGTTGTAAAAATACAAAAAATGACCAAACAAGAACGTGCCGAGTTTGTTATTAAAACACTCGAAAAATTATACCCTAAAGTGCCCATTCCTCTTAATCATTCAGATCCATATACACTGCTTATTTCTGTAGTTTTATCGGCACAAAGTACAGATGCCCGCGTTAATACCATTACACCTATTTTGTTTGCTAAAGCAGACAATCCCTATGACATGATAAAATTATCTGTAGAAGATATTAAAGAAATTATCAGACCGGTCGGCTTATCGCCGATGAAATCTAAAGGTATTTACGGCCTCTCGAAAATAATTGTCGAAAAACACGGTGGCAAAGTACCTCAAAGTTTTGAAGCTTTAGAAGCCCTGCCTTCTGTAGGACATAAAACAGCCAGTGTTGTTATGAGTCAAGCTTTTGGCATACCCGCTTTTCCTGTAGATACGCACATCCATCGGTTAATGTATAGATGGAACCTGAGCAACGGCAAAAACGTGACTCAAACTGAAAAAGATGCTAAAAATTTGTTTCCCAAAGAATTGTGGAACAAATTACATCTTCAAATAATTTTTTATGGCAGAGAATTTTCACAAGCCCGTGGTTGGGATTTAAATAAAGACATTATCACAAAAAAAATTGGTAGAAAATCGGTTATAAAAGAGTGGTACAATTCTCACAAAAAATAAGCAACATTTTTAAATAAAAAAATGCCCGCTGTTGGCGACGGGCATTTAATTAATTCAAATGTAATTCTACAATTTGATGAAACCTAGTTTTAACAACCCATAAAGATTTCGAATAATTCAACAAAAATGAAACTGTTTCTTTTTTAGGATTTAATCGTCTTTCAATAATTTTCTTAGAGTAAAGTTTAGCCATGCGGATATAATGTTTTTTGAATTAGTTATATCCTTAACGCTAAACTTTGTATTTTATTATTAATTAGTTAAAATAATTTCTTTTTCACTTATAATCTTCCTCAAATTAATCAGGGCATAACGCATTCTGCCTAAGGCCGTATTAATACTAACATCGGTTTGAACAGCAATTTCTTTAAAACTCATGTCTTTATATAAACGCATTTCAAGCACTTCGCGTTGGTCATTGGGCAAAGCTGAAAGAAGTTTAAAAACATCAGAATAAATTTGTTCTCTAATTAACTCATTCTCAATATTAATTTTAGAATCTGCCAAAACAGAAAATATATCAAAATCATCGGTATTTTTAAACAAAGGCAGTCGCTTGTTTTTTCTAAAATAATCTATCACCAGATTGTGGGCAATACGTAAAACCCAGGGCAAAAATTTACCTTCTTCGTTATAAGCCCCTTTTTTTAAAGTATTTATCACTTTAATAAAGGTGTCTTGAAAAATATCTTCACTCAGTTCTTTATCCAATATTTTAGAGTATATAAAGCTATATACGCGCTGTTTATGTCTTGTAATGAGTACTTCAAGCGGTTTTTCTTGACCCGCAACATATTGCGCAATCAACACTGAATCATCAAGTTTTCGTATTCTCATAATATTACTTTATTAGACTTGGTTATCTAATTTTAACTATTAATAATTTAAAGTAATATTATGCTATAGGCAGTCGTTTTTTAATGAATTATCATTCCAAAAATAGTAAATAATTTTCTTAAAAAGCAAATGAATTGTTATTTTTTATAATTAAACCAAATTTTACGGCAAACATTTACTTAAAATTAACAGCTAAATTTTATACATTTGTGGCTTATCCTTTTTTAAATGACCCAAAACATTTCTGAACTAAATCCTAAGAAGTTTATCCTTATTAAAGGCGCTAAACTTCACAATTTAAAAGATATAGATGTCGCCATACCACGTAATAAGTTGGTAGTTATCACAGGATTATCAGGGTCAGGAAAATCGAGTTTGGCTTTTGACACACTCTATGCCGAGGGTCAACGTCGTTATGTTGAAAGTCTGTCTTCATATGCCCGTCAATTTTTGGGGAAATTAAACAAACCAAAAGTAGATTATATCAAAGGCATTTCGCCTGCCATCGCCATTGAACAAAAAGTAAATGCTACAAATCCACGTTCAACTGTGGGCACTTCGACAGAAATTTACGACTATTTAAAACTCTTATTTGCCCGTATTGGTAAAACTTACTCACCTATTTCGGGAAAAGAAGTCATAAAACACACCATAACCGAAGTCTTAACCTATATAAAAGGGCGTGCTGAAAATGAAAAGTTTTTACTCTTGGCACCAATAAAAGTATCTGACAAAAGACCTTTAAAAACCTTATTGTCTATTCTTTTGCAACAAGGTTATGCACGGATTAAAATTCAAGACGGTGTACTAAAAATAGAAGAAGTGCTTTCAAAAATTGGCGACTTCGCCAAGGCATCTGTTTTTTATCTCGTAGTGGACAGATTGATTGTTCGAAAAAGTGAAGATTTTTTTAATCGTCTTAGTGATGCCATTCAAACAACTTTTTATGAAGGTCATGGGCGTTGCGTCATAGAGTCATTAAAAACAGGTGAATTACATACTTTTAGCAATTTATTTGAGTTAGATGGGATGACCTTTTTAGAGCCCAACTTACACCTTTTTAGTTTTAACAACCCATATGGTGCCTGCCCTAAATGCGAAGGTTATGGCAACGTTATTGGTATAGACAAAGATTTGGTTATTCCAAATACAGCACTGTCTATTTACGACAATGCCATCTTACCCTGGAGGTCTGACGCTTATCTTTCTTACAAAGAGCCTTTGCTTATTCATGCCGAAAAATTTGATATTCCCATTCATAAACCATGGTATAAACTCACAGAAAAGCAAAAGGACTTAGTTTGGAAAGGAAATAAATACTTTGAAGGAATCAATACTTTTTTTAAACACATCGAAGCCAAAAGTTACAAAATTCAGAACAGGGTATTACTTTCTCGATACCGCGGTAAAACTATTTGTAATATCTGTAAAGGGAAACGTCTGAGAGTAGAAGCTGGTTACGTCAAAATTAACGGTAAAGCTATTACCGATTTAGTAGATTTACCTTTTGACAAGCTCGCATTATTTTTCAAGAATTTAACATTAGACACGCAACAAACGCAAATTGCCAGTCGTATTTTGCTTGAAATTAACAACCGACTTCAGTTTTTGCAAAATGTAGGTTTATCGTACCTCAGCCTTAACAGAAATTCACGGAGCTTATCGGGCGGTGAAAGTCAACGAATAAATTTGGCTACTTCATTGGGGAGTAGCTTGGTGGGTTCTATGTATATTTTAGATGAACCCAGTATTGGCTTGCATCCTCGTGATACCGAAAATCTTATTAAAGTCCTAAAAACCTTAAGAGATTTGGGTAATACCGTTATTGTAGTCGAGCACGATGAAGATATCATTAAAGCCGCCGATTATATTTTTGATATTGGGCCCGAAGCCGGATTCTTTGGCGGTAAAATAGTTTCTGAAGGCACCTATAAAACCATATTAAAATCTGATTCGCTTACTGCAAAATATCTCAATAAAAAATTAGAAATACCTGTACCGTCAAAACGAAGAAAGAGCCGGAATTATATTGAAATTATTGGGGCGCGGGCGCATAATCTCAAAAATATTGATATCACATTTCCTTTAAATTGTCTAACCGTTATTACCGGTGTATCCGGAAGCGGCAAAAGTACTCTTGTAAGATACATTTTATACCCTGCTATTCAAAAAAAACTAACAGGGTACAGCGATAAAATAGGTCAATTTAGTGCTTTAGGGGGGCGTTACGAAAACTTGAAAAATGTCGAATTTATTAATCAAAACCCCATTGGCCGTAGCAGTCGGTCAAATCCGGTAACCTATATAAAAGCCTACGATGACATTAGAGCCCTTTTTGCGAGTCAAAAACTGTCTAAAATTCGCAATTTTAAAAGCAAACACTTTTCTTTTAATGTAGAAGGGGGCCGTTGCGAAACCTGTAAAGGTGAGGGCGAAGTAACCATAGAAATGCAATTTATGGCAGATGTGCACCTACTTTGTGAAACATGCAAAGGAAAACGCTTTAAAAAAGACGTTTTAGAAGTTACTTTTAACGACAAATCTATTTCAGATATTTTAAATCTCAGTGTAGATGAAGCCATTGACTTCTTTAGTCAACACAATCAAACAAAAATTGTGCAAAAATTAAAGCCACTACAAGATGTTGGTTTGGGGTATGCACAATTGGGACAGTCTTCTTCTACCCTTTCGGGCGGCGAAGCACAGCGTATTAAATTGGCCTCTTTTTTAGTAAAAGGCAGCACAAGAGATAAAACCCTTTTTATTTTTGACGAACCTACAACCGGACTACATTTTCACGATATTTTAAAGCTTATCAATTCATTTCAAGCCCTTATAGAAAAAGGACACTCGGTTATCGTAATAGAACACAATGTCGAATTAATTAAATCTGCCGATTATATTATAGACCTCGGTAAAGAAGGTGGCGAAAAAGGCGGTGAGGTGCTCTTTCAAGGAACACCTGAAGATTTAATCAGCTGTAAAGAATCATTCACGGCACAGTATTTAAAAGAGAAATTGTAGAATAGTTCTTCTCCAAAATAATTCTAAAATATTTAAAAAGTTTTGTCGAATTTAGAAATGTCTTAAAAAGGGGAAGACTGCAAGTAATATTGATGTATTTTTCATATTGAATAAATATATTTAAATTTACCAATTTTTGGTAAATACCTCAAATTTATTTCGATTTTCAAATTAAACCCAACTTGCTATATACCAACAAATATAACAGTTTATAGCTTAATACTATAGTGTAACTGTGTCATTATTTATCATTCTATATTTACGGCGTTTTCGTCTTTGCATAGGAGGGCTGAAATGACGTCTGTGGCAATCTCATTATAAATAAGTAACAATGTTCATGAGGTCACCACAACACAGCTTTGGCGTGCTTCGTGAAGACGGTCTTATCTTTAAATTTATTAAAATGTAAAATTTTACTTTTAACCACAAAAAAAGCCTCTCGTATTCGAGAAGCTTTGGTTTTGGGTGGAAGACCGGTTTCCCCGAAGCACGCCGCTTTCGGGATAAACTTCTCAACCGGCAAGTAACTACCAACTCTTTGGTACAAAAAAAGCCTCTCGTATTCGAGAAGCTTTGGTTTTGGGTGGAAGACCGGTTTCCCCGAAGCACGCCGCTTTCGGGATAAACTTCTCAACCGGCAAGTAACTACCAACTCTTTGGTA
>CAZMBM010000127.1:0-5758 GCA_964564475.1 uncultured Flavobacteriaceae bacterium
TTGAAGATGTTGACTTTGAAGAAGTAAAATAATTTACCTTTTTTCATAAATAAAAGCCCCTATTTAAAAAAATCGGGGCTTTTATTGTTTTAACACGATAGTGACGCCCGCACCGGCATAGATTAAATTCAAAGAAAACCCAATCAATCATAAATCGTAAATCTTCAATCTAAAATATTACAAGACTTCGTATCTTTGGTTTTTTATAAAAAACCAATGGAATTAAAATTATCAAAACCCATCGTCTTTTTCGATTTAGAAACAACCGGCATTAATATTACCAAAGACCGCATTGTAGAAATAGCTGTTTTAAAAGTATTTCCAAACGGCAATAAAGAAAGTAAAAGATGGTTGGTTAATCCCGAGATCGACATCCCCAAAGAAGCTTCAGATATTCACGGTATTACCAATGAACAGGTAGTGAATGAACCTACTTTTGCAGTATTAGCGCCTCAAATTACCGAGATGATTAAAGGTTGCGATTTGGCAGGGTTTAATTCTAACCGGTTCGATATTCCTTTACTAGCCGAAGAAATGTTGCGCGCCAATGCCGATTTTGATATGAAAAATAGAGCAGCCATAGATATTCAAGTTATTTTTCACAAAAAAGAACAACGTACTTTGAGCGCCGCTTATAAATTTTATTGCGAAAAAGATTTAGAAAATGCCCATTCGGCTATGGCCGATACCACAGCTACTTACGAAATTTTAAAAGCGCAGCTGGACAAATATGACGATTTAGAAAACAATGTCGAATTTTTAGAAAATTATAGTCATCATAAAAAAAATGCCGATTTCGCCAATATGTTGGTTTTTGATGAAGAGGGAGATGAATGTTTTAACTTTGGCAAACACAAAGGTAAAAAAGTAACCGATATTCTTGAAAAAGAACCTGGTTATTATGCCTGGATTCAGAATGCCGATTTCCCGCGTTATACCAAAAAAGTATTGACGGCTATTAAATTGAGAAGTTTAAATACAAAACTATAAGTTTTAAATAACAAATAAAAGTCACCCTGAGCGAAGTCGAAGGGATTAATAAAAAACCATAAACAATATGCTCGTTCCCTTTAACACATTAGGCCCAAAATCAAAAATTTGGATTTATCAATCTAATAAGACATTCTCTGATAATGAACTGTCTCAAATTAAAACCTTATTAGAACCTTTTGTAGAAAAATGGCAATATCATGGTCAAGATTTAAATGCCTCATATAAAATATTATACAATCAGTTTATAGTACTGGCTGTTGCCGAAGACAATACCGTGTCGGGTTGTTCTATTGACGCCTCTGTTCATGTTATTCAGCAAATAGAACGTGATTTTAAAGCCGATTTGACCGATAAAATGAAAACAGCCTTTAAAAATGGCGATAATATAAACGTCGTTTCGTTGGCTAATTTTAAAAAATATGTGGGTCTGGGCAAAATAAACCCGGATACTGTTGTGTTCAACAATATGGTCGATACTATTAAAGGTTTGAAAACGGAATGGGAGATACCCGCTAAACAGAGTTGGCATAAAAGATATTTTAAATAATTACATCTCTAACTTATGCGAATAAAATATTTTGGTTTATTTTTTTTACTGTTAAGCGCCATAAGCATTAGTGCGCAAACAGACCCATTGATTAGTTCGGACAAAGAAAATCAAAAACAGTGGGTTGACAGTGTGTATAAATCACTTTCGCTTAATGAAAAAATAGGGCAGTTATTTATGTTGCCGGCTTATTCTAACAAGAATAAAAAGCACGTCAATTTTGTTAAAAAACAGATTAAAAAATACCATATTGGCAGCCTTGTTTTTATGAAAGGGACGCCGCAAAAACAAGCCGTATTAACCAATAATTACCAAAAACTCTCTAAAGTGCCGTTACTTATTGGTATTGATGCCGAGTGGGGTTTAAATATGCGTCTTGAAAACAGCTATCGTTTTCCGTGGAATATGACGCTTGGTGCGATTCAAGACAATAACTTGATAGCTGAATTTGGTAGGCGTGTGGGTGAACAATGTAAGCGTCTGGGTATTCAGGTCAATTTTGCACCGGTGGTAGATGTCAATACAAATCCGCAAAACCCTATTATTGGCAACCGCTCTTTTGGACAAGACCCTTATAATGTTACGGCTAAAGCCTTGGCCTTTATGCGAGGTATTCAGAGTAAACAGGTGCTAACAACAGCCAAGCATTTTCCCGGTCATGGCGATACTTCTTCCGATTCTCATAAAACACTGCCAACAGTTTTACACAGCAAAGCTTATATAGATAGTGTTGATTTAGTGCCGTATAAAACACTTATAAATAATGGGTTAACGGGTATTATGGTGGCTCATCTAAATGTGCCGAGTCTAGAGCCTGAACCTAATTTACCCACCTCTTTGTCTAAAAATGTTATAGAAAACTTGCTTAAAAAAGACATGCACTTTAAAGGACTCATTTTTACCGATGCCCTTAATATGAAAGGTGTGGCCAATTTCGGCAAATCTACTACAGTCGATTTAAAGGCTTTTGAAGCCGGTAATGATGTGATGATGTTTTCGGCCAATATCCCTAAAGCCATTAAAAAAATAAAGAAGGCTCTTTTAAACGGCAGCATACCTCAAAGCCGATTGGAGGCTTCAGTTAAAAAGATTTTAAAAGCCAAATATTGGGCAGGTTTAAATCATTATAAAGCTATAAAAATCAAAAACTTAAATAAAGATTTAAATACTGTTGAAGATGACATACTTCACAGAAAGTTGGTAAATGCCTCTATTACTTTGGTTAAAAATGAGTTTGATTTGGTGCCTCTAACCGACTTGTCTCAAAAAATAGCTTATATAAAATTAGGTGATGCCTCTAATGAAACTTTTGTTAATACGTTAAAAAAATACACCCGAGTTGATGTGATATCGGGCGAAATCACGGCACAAATAAACGCCAAATTACAAGCCTATGACGTGGTAATTGTTGGGTTTCATAAAAGTAATATCAATCCGTGGAAGAGTTATAAATTTTCTGAAGCCGATTTAGAAACTCTAAAGAATATTGCCCGAAACAACAAAGTAATTTTAGATGTTTTTGCCAGTCCGTATGCCTTGTTGCAAATTAAAACATTTAGCGATATAGAATCGGTTATGGTGTCGTACCAAAACAGTAAAATAGCACAAAGTATTTCGGCTCAAATCTTATTTGGGGCGCTTTCTACCAAGGGGAAATTACCCGTAAGTATTCATGACGATTTTGACTTGGGACAAGGTATTCGCACTAAAAACTTACAGCGTTTATCTTATGGCTTACCCGAAGAGGTAGGATTGAACAGTGCAAAATTGGTACGAATTGATTCGATGGCGCAGGCGGTTATTTCCGAAAAAATGGCACCGGGTCTGCAAGTGCTTGTGGCGCGTTACGGTAAGGTGGTCTTTCAAAAAAGTTATGGTTTTTATACCGATAAAAAAGTAGAAAAAGTAAATGAAAACAGTCTTTACGATTTAGCCTCGCTGACAAAGATATTAGGAGCTTTGCCCTTAGCGATGAAAGCTTACGAAGAAGGGGATTTTAATTTAGAAACCCGTTTAGATTCTCTGTTCCCGGTATTAATAGGTTCTAATAAAGACACCGTTACCGTAAAAGAAGCCCTTTCGCATGTAGGACGTTTAAAAGCTTGGATACCTTATTATTTAAAAACCATTGACACCATTACACTCCAGCCCTTGGGCTCTTATTATCGCAGTATAAAATCGGCTAAATACAGTATCCAGATAGCCGACAATTTGTATTTACGAACTGACTATACCGACAGCATTTACAAAGCTATTGCCGATGTGCCCCAACGTGAAGAGGCAGGGTATAAATACAGCGGTTTGGTGTTTTATTTGTTTAAAAAGTATTTTGAAGATTATTATAAAAAACCGATGCAGGTTTTAGACGATACGTATTTTTACAAACCTTTAGGTGCTCAAAATCTCACCTATTTGCCATTAAATAAATTTGATAAATCACGTATCGTTCCTACAGAAAAAGACGACTATTACCGTCATCAATTACTCCGTGGCTATGTACACGATATGGGCGCGGCTATGATGGGCGGTGTAAGTGGCAATGCCGGTTTGTTTTCTAATGCCAATGATGTGGCTAAAATGATGCAAATGTACCTTCAGAAAGGATATTATGGAGGCAAACGCTATTTTAAAGCCAAAACCATAGACACTTTTAACCACCGCTATTACGAAAAAGACAGTGTGCGGCGTGGTTTGGGTTTTGATAAACCTCAGATTGACCCTGAGGTGTTGGCCACCTGTGGTTGCGTATCCGATAAAAGTTTTGGTCATAGCGGATTTACAGGTAATTTTGCTTGGGCCGACCCCGATAGTGGCATTGTATATGTATTTTTATCAAATCGTGTCTATCCAACCATGAAAAACACACTTTTAGGTGATAAGGACGTGCGTACCAAAACGCAGAAAATAATTCAGGAGGCTATTATTGATAGCGTTCAGGCAGCCACTTTAGTAAAAAAATCAGACTGAAACAAAAGGCTGTAAACCAAAGACTTTCGGTCAAGCCGATATAATAATAAATTATAAAGATTTGAGCGATACAAAACATCGGAATGAGTACAGCCGCCACAGTATATCTAAAGGTACTGGTAAAAACCTTGTCGGGTATTTTGGGTTTTATATATCTCCAAAATAAGTAAGGTAACCAAACACAGAGTAATACAAGACCGTAAATAAATCTAAATACAAACCGAGGTGTTTTGTCTTGGGGCTTATTGCTTTGTTTTTGTGCTATTTTTTGTAAGAGTTTATTGGTAATTATAGGATTTAAAAAATTGACTTCAAGGGTTTTTAAATGATTTATTTTTTCGTCGTACACTTCTAAATCGTCAATATGTGTGGTCAATAATTTGAGTTCTTTGCTTACTTTTTGAGTTAATTTCCTAGCCGACAGGGGGAAATTATCAGCATCAAAATAGGGGTTGGCTAAAAAGGCTTTTCCGTAGTAAATTGACACGCTTTGTGGGTAATTTAAATGTTCGTCGTAATTTAGTCCCACAGGAACAACATAAATATTCAACGATTTATATCGCGCCAAAGTCCCAAAAATAATTTTAGTAAACCCTTTGCTCAGCGGACGTATGCGTCGGTTTAAATTGTGATTACCTTCTGGGAAAATAAGTAGCGCTTTTTTGCGATTTAAAATTTTATAGCAGGCGTCAAAAATACTTTTGTTTTTGTCTAAATTTTTCCATCCATCGCGTATGCGGTAAATAGGAATCATATTAACCGAGTGTAAAATGCGTTTAACTATGGGGTTTTTAAAGACCGATGCCCGTGCCAAATAAAAACAATAGCGTTTGTTGGTTGTGGCAATAAGTAGCGAATCCATAAGGGCATTCTGATGGTTTGAGACAAACATAACCGCTTCGTTTTTAGGGATGTTTTCTTGCCCAACAACAATTATTCTCTTGAAATAAAAATACAAGGTTGTTTTTAAATAAGCCTTAATTGTATAATACCACAACATGTTATTTACGTTTATTTGCCCAAAAAAAGCCAAGACTCAAACCCGAAATAATATGCCAAATACCCCAAGTAGCGGCGATTAAAGCCATGCCTCCCAATCCTTTAAAAAAGGTAAAGATTAATAAAAGCCCCAAACCCGAATTTTGAATACCTGTTTCTATAGCCAATGTGCGTTGATTTTGTTTAGACAATTTAAAAACTTTTGCCGTAAAATACCCTGTTAAAATAGCTAATAAATTGTGGACAATAACT
>CAZMBM010000128.1:0-5753 GCA_964564475.1 uncultured Flavobacteriaceae bacterium
GATAAACTTTTTGTAAGTTATACTTTTAATTTTTCTGCCTTATTTTATCAATTAGGCTATGTAACCACCTTAAATGACAGCAGCATTATATTTGGATCGCGCCATAGCAAAACCTATGTCAATTCAATAAGCGGCAAATACAGCTTTAACGATCTGGCCTCTTTAAGTATTGCCTTCAGGTATAACTGGAGCCCCGTAACTTATAAACCCAGTTATTTAAAACTCTTAAAAAACGGCCTTTTATCTCCTAATGATTACACAGCTAACAATAATGTCAATTTTAATTCATGGAACTTAGATTTGCGTTATGTATGGCAATTTGCCAGAGGTAGCGAATTGTCAATATTATACCGCAATTCAATTTTCAATTCAGACAATCAATCTAATTTATCATTTTCTGATAATTTAAGTAACCTTTTTAAACAAGCCTTACAGCAAAACCTTTCGGTACGATTTGTCTATTATTTAGATTTTAACAAATTAAAAACTTGGTTGTAAAATTTTTAAATTAATCCGTAACTTCACAGCTTTATTAATTCAATGATTAAAGCACATAATATTTATAAATCCTTTGACGACTTACAAGTGTTAAAAGGAATTGATTTACACATTAAAAAGAAAGAAATCGTAGCTATTGTTGGCCCATCGGGAGCCGGTAAAACCACTTTACTTCAAATTCTGGGCACACTAGACAAGCCCGACTCAGGTGCTCTTATAAAAATTAACAACCAAGAAATTCTTAAGCTAAAAGATAAAAAATTAGCCCATTTTAGAAACACACATATTGGTTTTATTTTTCAATTTCACCAACTTTTACCGGAATTTACAGCACTAGAAAATGTCTGCATTCCGGGTTTTATAGCCAATAAACCCAAAAATGACGTGATTGACGAAGCTAGAAAAATTTTAGACTATCTACAATTATCACAGCGGCTAAACCACCATCCAAACGAATTGTCGGGTGGCGAACAACAACGTGTAGCCGTAGCACGTGCCTTGATAAACAAACCCGATATTATCTTTGCCGATGAACCTACAGGCAATCTCGATTCGGCTACAGCCGATAGTTTACACCGTTTGTTTTTTGACTTACGCGACACTTTCGGACACACTTTTGTGATTGTTACGCACAACTTAGAATTGGCTAAAATGGCCGATAGAACACTCCAAATGAAAGACGGTTATATTTTGTAATGATGAGTTTAGGAATTCTAAGTGCCATGCCCCAAGAAATTGAAAGTGTTTTAAAGGCAATGACACAGGTAAAGACCACCACCCTAGGCAAACGCACATTTTACAGGGGGCTTTTATTTAACAAACCTGTTGTCCTAGTTTTTTCTAATTGGGGTAAAGTGGCTGCGGCCACAACGGCAACACAATTAATAGAAGTTTTTAAAATTGAGAATCTTATTTTTACCGGTGTGGCAGGAGCGCTACAAAAACATATTAACATTGGTGATGTTGTTGTAGGGACACAATTATACCAACACGATATGGACGCACGACCCTTATTTAAACAATTTGAAATACCCATTATCAACAAAATAGCTTTTGATACCGATACACCCCTTTCGGAAAAGTTATTTAAAGCTTCTGAGGACTATTTGTTTCAAATAAATCAAAAAAACATCTTTCACCAATTTAACATTAATAAGCCCATTGTTTACAGGGGAGCTATTGCCAGTGGTGATCAATTTGTGTCATCCCAAAGAAAAATAAATAAGCTCAATCACGTATTACCCGATGTGCTTTGTGTAGAAATGGAAGGCGCTGCTGTGGCACAAGTTTGTTATGACTACAATTTGCCTTTTGCTATCGTAAGAACCATATCTGATAAGGCACAAGATAATGCCCATATAGATTTTCAAGAATTTGCTCAAAAAGTAGCCAGCACTTACGCCTTGGGTATTCTAAAAAATGTTCTAAACTGATTTATGGCTATTCTAAAGGACAATACGTTTACACCAAAGCCTCTGTTTAGAAATAAGCATTTTAATACACTTTACAGGACACTTTCAACCAAACCCTACAAGTATAAAGTCAACTACAAACGTGAAAGAATTAGCACGCCTGATGGCGATTTTATTGACTTAGACATGTCATCGGTACAATCAAAACATGCCGTAATAGCCATCCATGGCCTCGAAGGCAGTGCGCAATCCTTATATATTTTATCAATAGTAAAATACTTAAACAGTCAACTAATAGATGTGATTTCAGTAAATTTAAGAGGATGTGCCGGTCAAGACAATAAATTTCTTTATGCGTATCACGCCGGGTTTACACAAGATTTAAAATGTGTTGTAAATCATATTACAAAAAATTACACATACCAATCTATCAGTTTGTTAGGTTACAGTTTAGGGGGAAACATGGTATTGAAATACATGGGAGAGAGGAGTCTTAATGTGCCCGAAATTGTAAAATGCTGTGTGGCTGTTTCGGCTCCTTGTGACTTAGAAGATTCGTCAAAAGAACTGGCTAAAAAATCAAATTTTATATATATGGCCGCTTTTTTAAAATCGGTTAAAGAAAAGGCCCGTTTAAAATTTATACAGTTTCCAAATCACAAGCTCAACAAAAAAAATATTTTGGCTTCTAAAAACTTTTCAGAATTTGACAACTATTTTACAGCGCCTGTTTTTGGTTATAAATCGGCCGAAGATCTTTACCAATCAAATAGTTGTAAACCATTTTTACAAGCTATTAAAAAACCCACCTTACTTTTAACGGCACTAGACGACCCTTTTTTAGGGCACAAATGTTATCCGTTTGAAGAAGCTGAAAATCATAAGCATTTCGATTTATTGGCGACTAAATACGGTGGTCATGTGGGCTTTAACAGCCGATTTGAGGTAGCTGAAAATCTTTGGTCTGAAAAGTTTATAACAGCTTATATAAAAGAACATATTGGGCTATCACAATAAGTTTTTTAAATACTAGTTAATTAATAATAAAATATGATATTTGTAAAAATTAGAATTTTTTGAAAAAGCTATTTCTACCTATTTTAATTCTTTTTGGTATTATTAATGTCCAAAGTCAAATTTTTAGAAAATATTCAAATGAGTTTCTAAATTTAGGTGTTGGTGCCAATGCATTTGGCATGGGTAAAGCCGTCGTAGCGAGTACCAAAGGTGTTGATGCAGGTTATTGGAATCCGGCCGGTTTGGTAAATATAAAAAATGACGAGTTGAGCTTAATGCATGCCGCTTATTTTCAAGGCATTGCCAATTACGATTATGCGGCTTATGCCATTCCGTTAGACAGAAACAGTACACTGGCTATTTACGCACTGAGATTTGGTGTAGATGACATTTTAAACACTACAGAACTTATAGACAATCAGGGTAACATTGATTTTAACCGGATAAGTTTGTTTTCGGCTTCAGATTACGCCTTTAATATTGCCTATGCTAAAAAACTAAACAAGAAAGGTTTAAGTATCGGGTTTAATGCCAAGGTTGTACGTCGTATTATTGGCAAATTTGCCAATGCGTGGGGTTTTGGTTTAGATTTTGGCCTGCAATACCTAACAGATACTTGGCAATTTGGTCTTATGGCGCGTGATGTGACAACAACTTTTAATGCGTGGACTATTAATCAAGTGGCCTTCGACAAAATAAAAAACGCCATACCGGGACAAAATCAAGATTTACCTAAAACAGTTGAATTAACAATCCCTAAAATTCAATTAGGATTTGCACGAAGGTTTCGCATAAATTATGATTTTAATCTTTTGGCAGAAGCCGATTTTAATGTACGCTTTAAACGCACAAACGAATTGTTTTCCACGGCACTTATCAGTATGAGTCCGGCCTTGGGATTTGAACTGGGCTTTCAAGAAATTGCTTATTTAAGAGGCGGCGTTACCAACTTTCAACGCAAGAAAAATTTTGACGGATCAAAATCAACTATTTTTGAGCCCAATATTGGTTTGGGATTTATAATTAAAGGTATCCAAGTAGATTATGCCCTGAGCAATATTGGTGGTGCCAGTGGTACTTTATTTAGCAATGTTTTTTCTGTAAAGTTTAATTTAGACCGATAAACCGTGAAAAAAAATCTACTTTTAGCTGTTCTGTCGGGTTTGTTATTAGGCTTTTCTTGGCCCACTTACGGTGTGGCTCTGCTATTATTTATCGGTTTTGTCCCCTTACTATTCGTTGAACTTTATTATAGAGAGCACACAGTTAAAAAAAGTGGTATCAAATTGTTTGGACTAAGCTACTTAACTTTTTTACTCTTTAATGCTATTAGTACGTGGTGGCTGTGGTACGCCTCTAAATTTGGGATGTTTTTTGCTATTGGCGTTAATGCTTTATTAATGACTTTTGTATTTTTTATCTATCACAAAGTCGCCTTAAAAACAAGTACAAAAAAAGCCCTTTTCTTTTTAATAGTCTTTTGGATAAGTTTTGAAAAATTTCATTTAAACTGGGATTTTTCTTGGCCTTGGCTTAATTTAGGAAATGGATTTTCTCTCAATCATAAATGGATACAATGGTATGAATACACAGGCGTTTTTGGGGGAACACTTTGGGTATGGTTGGTTAATATCGGTATTTTTTTAACTGTAAAAAAATACTTAGCCAATAACGACGTCAAACAACTGGCCAAAGGTTTTCTATTTAATATTTTAATAGTGGTCATTGGTATTTACACGTCATTGTTTATTTACCATAGTTATAAAATTAAATCGCAAGCTTACGCTCATGTAGTCTTACTGCAACCCAATGTTGATCCTTACACTGAAAAATACAATATTTCTAATTTAGAATCGGCTAAAAATCTTCTATTACAGGCAGAAAAAGTCATAGACAGTACAAGCAATTTTGTGATAGCCCCCGAGACTACTTTTGCCAATCCCGTTTTACAATCAAATTACACCACGACAAAAGCTTACAAATTATTAGAAGATTTCACAAAAAGGCATCCCAACATTAATTTTATTGCAGGATATACTTTTTATAAACAATATAAAAGTTTTAAGCAGCCCACACCTACTGCCAATAAGTTTAGAAATGCTCAAAACAGTTGGTACGATATGTATAACAGCGCTGCTTTTATAAATAGCCGGAACAAACCCCAAATTTATTACAAATCTAAATTGGTGGTTGGTGTAGAATTGTTTCCGTATAAGAATATTTTGCAACCTTTATTAGGCGACGCATTACTCAATTTGGGGGGTACTATGGCCTCTTTAGGAACCCAAAAAAAACGTACCGTTTTTAAATCGGATGGCCTAAGAGTGGCACCCATTATATGCTACGAATCTATTTATGGTAATTTTGTTAACGGCTATGTTAGAAATGGGGCTAATTTTTTAGCCGTCATTACAAACGATGGTTGGTGGCAAGACTCGCAAGGACACAAACAACACCTCATGCTCTCTAAACTCAGGGCTATAGAAAATAGACGTAGTTTGGTGCGTTCGGCCAATACAGGGATTTCTGCGGTTATAAATCAGAAGGGAGACATAACCAAATCTTTAGCCTACGGTATTAAAGGAGAAATTAAAGCTACCGTACCCTTAAATGACACTAAAACTTTTTACAATATTTACGGCGATTATATAGCAAGGATTGCACAGTTTTTAAGTATTCTTTTACTGCTGACGACTTTTTTGAGAAAGCGTACAAACATCAATGACCTCTAAAAAATAAGACGGTACTAATGGTCTTAATTAGTATTTTAAAATCGAGATAAAAACTACGGTTTTTAATATAAAACAAATCAAATCGCAATTTTTT
>CAZMBM010000129.1:0-5707 GCA_964564475.1 uncultured Flavobacteriaceae bacterium
GTATAAGGGCCTCCAATACGCATGTTAGGAATATTAAAACTACCATTAAATTGGGTGACTGTTCCGTACTTAGTGCCTGAAGGTAGATGAACAGCAATTACACTTGCACCCGGGAGTGCATTACCTTGCTCATCTGTAACGGCACCCCTAATTGATGCTGTTGTTACTTGAGCATAAGAACTTGTTGCTACGCAAATAATTAGCGCAGATAAGAGATAAAGTTTTCTCATTTAAATATTTTTTAGAGTTAATCAACCAAATGTATATAAAAAAAATCCTGCTCAATTGAGCAGGATTTAAAAGTTATTAAAAGTTGTTGTTAATTACTTTTCTGCAACAACTTCAAAGTCAAGGTCAACTATTACCTCTCTGTGCAATCTTATTTTTGCTTGGCTTTTTCCTAAACGTTTAATAGTACCTCCAATAACACTAATGTATTTTTTATCAATACTTTGTCCGGCAGATTCGAGAGCCTCTGCAAGATTGGCATTGTTTACAGAGCCGAACAATTTATCGCCTGTGCCGGCTTTTGCGGCAATCTTAATTTCTAAAGCCGCAATGGCTTCGGCCACTTTAGTTGCATCTTTTATCAACTTAGCTTCTTTAAAAGCGCGTTGTTTCAAAGTCTCTGCCAATACTTTTTTAGCAGATACTGTTGCTAAAACGGCAAATCCTTTTGGGATTAAATAATTACGTCCATAACCATTTTTAACCTTTACCAGGTCATCTTTAAAACCCAAATTTTCTACATCTTTCTTAAGTATAAGTTCCATAATTTTAGTTTTAAAAGGTTATTTTAACATATCGCCTACATAAGGCATTAAAGCCAAATGACGGGCTCGTTTAATGGCTTGAGCCACTTTACGTTGGTATTTTAAAGTTGTACCTGTTAAGCGTCGCGGTAAAATTTTACCTTGTTCGTTCACTAAATACATTAAAAAATCGCCATCTTTATAATCAATATACTTAATACCATTTTTGGTAAAGCGACAATATTTTGTCTTTTGCTTGGTTTCTATGTCTAGAGGTGTAAGATATCTTATATCTGCTTTACTACCTCCTTTAGCTTGTTGCTCTATATTTGCCATGACTTAATTTTTAGATTCTTTTAATCGTTCACGTCGTTTTTCTGCCCATGCTTCTGCATGTTTATCTAATTTTACGGTAAGATAACGCATCACACTGTCGTCTCTTCTAAATTCTAACTCGAATGGCGCCACAACTTCACCGGACACTTTGAAATCGAATAAATGATAAAAACCGGTTTTTTTCTTTTGGATTGGGTAGGCCAACTTTTTAAGGCCCCAATTTTCTTTCCAAATCATCTCGGCTCCTTTAGAAACCAAGTAATCTTCAAACTTTTTTACTGTTTCCTTTATCTGATTTTCAGATAAAACGGGATTCAAAATGAAAACAGTTTCGTAATGATTCATAAATTTTTGTTTTTGTTATTAATTTGAGCGTGCAAATATACAATAATTATTAATTTAATTCTCTGTTTTTAACACCCAAAAATCATCTTTTTTAAAGTCAGAAAAATGTGTAACTTTAGTCCGTTCTAAATTGATTATTATGCATATACCCGAAATGCCCAATCTTATTTATTATGCTATTCCTTTTTTTATTATCTTAATTGTATTAGAAGTTATAATCTCTACGCGTATGAACCTAAAAACCTATACGTTTAAAGATGCAGCCACCTCTATAAGTATGGGTTTGGGTAATGTCATTCTAAATATTGTTGCAAAAGGTTTGGTGTTTGGGGCATTAGTATATATGTATCAATACAGAATGTTTGACATACCCTTTACGTGGTGGGCTTGGATTTTATTAATTTTTGCCGATGATTTCACCTATTATTGGTTTCATCGCATAAGTCATGAAAATCGTTTTTTTTGGGCCTCACACATAGTACATCACTCTTCTCAACATTATAATTTAAGTACGGCATTGCGTCAAACATGGACAGGCAGTTTTATGTCGTTTGTATTTTGGTTATGGCTTCCTTTAATTGGTTTTCATCCTGTTATGATACTCACTCAAATGTCTGTCAGCTTATTATACCAGTTTTGGATTCACACAGAAACCATTAATAAATTACCCCATTGGTTTGAAGCTGTTTTTAACACCCCCTCACATCATCGGGTACACCATGCTACAAATCCGCAGTATTTAGATCGCAATCACGCCGGTATTTTTATTATTTGGGACAAACTTTTTGGCACTTTTCAACCCGAAGTAGAAAAACCTGTTTACGGACTTACTAAAAACATTACAAGTTTTAATCCGGTTTATGTAGCCTTTCACGAGTGGGGTGCTATGCTCAAAGATGTTTTTACAAGTAAAACCCATTTATACAGACGCTTACTTTACCTCATAAAACCGCCCGGATGGCGTCATGACGGTAATGGAATTCTCTCTTCCGATTTGCGAAGAGTATGGAAAGAAAATACTAAATAATATTTTGTGGTATCATTTTTGATGCTAATTGATTTATTTATTGATGATTACAATTTATTCTTATGACTTTAACTTTTAAAAAAACAATTAGCACATTACTCTTACCAATGGTGTTTCTGGGTACGCTTTATTCACAATATAATGTAAACAAGTCTTCTCTTAAAAAAATTTCGGGATATGTTTTAAACAATAATTCACCATTAGAAAATGTAAACATCATTATAATAAACAGTAAAAAAGGAACTAAAACTAATAGAAAAGGTTTTTATTCTATCAAAGCTAAAAAGGGTGATGTTATTAAATTTTCTTATCTTGGGATGAAGCCGGTTGAAGTAATTGTTGAAGACAACACTAAAATTTTAAATATTAATATGAGAATATTTTACAATAAACTAGATGAAGTTGTATTAGAAAAAGTTGTAAGAATGCCAACGGCTTATGGTGAAATTAATCCGACCAAAGGATCTATCACTTACATTAAAGGTGATGAGCTCAATTTAGGAATAGATCTTTATACAGCCATTAAATACAGAGCATCTCCTGTTAGATCTTCCGGATCTATTAACTTAAGAGGTGATTTTGTATGGGATATAGATGGTGTTGTGTATCTGCCCAAATCTCCAACATCTCCCGGCCCACCAGAGATAGATATCTCTAATGTACAAGATGTAGCCATTTTGCGTTCATATGCCGATTTAGTTTTTTATGGTAACCTTGGCTTTAACGGGGTTGTTGTTGTTCGTACTAAAAATGCCTATTTTGCTCAAAAGAATCTCCTCCCTAAACACAATCCTTACATCAATAAAAACATATATAAAGATGATGCTTTAATATTGAGTAAATCAAATTTAAAGGTGCCGCAAAACTTAAATTTCTTAATATCTTCTTCGAATTCAAAACAAGCTTATGACCGTTTTGTTGAGCAAGCCAAATCTTTTAAAAATAAACCCGGCTTTTATATAGATGCCGCAAAATATATTTTAGCCAAATATAACGATACCCGTTATGCCGATAATATTTTATCTTCACTAGAAAAACTGAATTCTGACAATCCTGAAATCTTAAAAGCGATAGCCTACACCTACCAAGAACAGGGTTTACAAAAAGAAGCTATAAGCACTTACAAGAAAATTATCAGGTTACACCCTAATTACGCCCAATCTTTTAGAGACCTTGCCAATGCCTATGCAGAGAATAAACAATACCAAGATTCATGGAAAATTTATATGAATTATCTGTATAGAGGTAATAAACTCAACGAAAAAGGCATTGGATTAATTATATATAACGAAATGGAGTCGTTATTTACACAAAAAAAAGATATCAGTAATATCAGAGAAACTTTTATCTCAAGAGAAGCCAAAGACATTAAAAAAGATGTGAGAATAGTCTTTGAATGGAGTGTATCTGAAGCCGAATTTTCTTTGGAGTTTGTCAATCCCCAAAACCAGTCTTATACTTTTGAACATTCGTTTTATGCCAATAAAGACATAATTATTGACGAAAAGTTAAATGGTTATTCGTCAATGGAGTTCTTCATCGATAAATTAAAAAAAGGCGATTGGCTGGTTAATATCACCTATTTAGGAAATAAGAAATATACACCTACTTATTTAAAAACAACCGTCTATTATAATTGGGGCTTAGCCAATCAAAGCAAAGACATCAAAGTGTTTGACCTTGATAAGAAAAATATAAAAATACAATTGTTAAAATTAACAGCCAAACTACCTGCTTATTTAGGTGTCAAGTAGTATTGGAATGAACTATAAATCGGGTGTGACACCTCGGTTTTGGATAGCCAATCTTCTTTAAATAAGAAGATTGAGAGATGAAAAGCATTATTTACTAGTCTCGTTTTTCGATACTAATTTATTACAATTATAACTAAAAAATCATAATATTATGACGACATCATTTAAAAAATCAATTAGTACATTATTCTTATCAATCATTTTTCTGGGTGCACTTTATGCCCAATCTGATGTGAATAAAGTAAGCCTTAAAGAAATTTCGGGATATGTTTTAAATAATAATTTACCCTTAGAAAATGTAGATATTATTGTAAAAAACAGCACTAAAGGAATTAAAACTGATAAAGAGGGTTTTTACTCTATCAAAGCAAAAATAGGCGACATCATTAAATTTTCTTATTTTGGCATGAAACCGGTTGAGGTAATTGTTGAAGACGTTACCGATATCCTTAATATTGACTTGGAAGTAATGAATAACGAATTAGATGAAGTTGTCATAAATCAAAAACGCAAAAAAATAAAATCGGGTTACTCTGCTATGAACAAACCCATATATTTGCCTACTTTTTACGGTAAAATAAATGTGCTATCCGGCTCTATTTCATATGTAAGAGGAGAAGATTTAAACTGGGCCAATCCCGACTTATACTCTTCTATTAGGTCTAGAGTACCGGGACTTAGACCCACAAACTTTATAAACGCCACAAGCACCGTTCTTTGGGATATTGATGGCATGCTTTTCACAGAACCTCCTTACATTGATATATCTGAAGTTTTAGATGTAGCTGTTCTTAGATCATTGTCAGATTTGGTTTTATACGGAACAGAAGGTAGAAATGGTGTTATTGTAGTGCGTACCAAAAGAGCTTACTATGATGTGGCAAACCCTTATTCAGATCACAACCCTTATACTAATAAAACGCTTTACAAAGGCGATGCCAAAAGCTTCAAGGAATCAGAATTGGCAAACTCAAAATACATAACTTTACTAGATTCTACGGCAACATCTTTTGAGACTTTTAAGGTTTATAAAAAATTGGCTTCTGCATTTAAAACCCGCCCCGATTTTTATATAGATGTTGCCAATTATTTCAGATACAAATACAATCACTTAAAATATTTTTATGAAGTGCTTAATGATGCCGAACAGGCTATGGCTGATAACCCCGAATCTTTAAAGGCTTTAGCATATATCTATCAAGAGCAAGGTGTAAACAGAAAGGCTTTAGATATTTATAAAAAAATAATTAGGCTTCGTCCCAAATATGCCCAATCGTTTAGAGACCTCGCCAATGCCTATGCCGAAAATGAACAGTATAAAGATTCATGGAAAATTTATATGAATTACCTGTATAGAGGCAATAAACTCGACGAAAAAGGTATTGGTTTAACGATATACAATGAAATGGAATCGCTCTTTATGCAAAAAAAGGACTTAAGCAACATCAGAGAAACTTTTGTACCTAAAGATGTTAAAGACATTAAAAAAGATA
>CAZMBM010000130.1:0-5667 GCA_964564475.1 uncultured Flavobacteriaceae bacterium
ATTAAATCTAGCACACTCTCTGTAACTTCTGATGCTCTTTCCATAAACTAGTTTATGATTTAATAATTTTATTAACGTGCAAATTTAACATTTATTTTTTTAATTATTGGCCGATTTGCTCTAAATCCAACAAAAAGCTATAGTCTCTGGCCAGTTCTTTTAAAGAATCGAATCTTCCCGAAGCCCCGCCATGACCTACTGTCATATTGATAAAAAACAAAAGCTTATTTTTATTTGTTTTTAATACTCTTAACAATGCTACCCATTTGGCCGGTTCAAAATACTGCACTTGAGAGTCATGCAACCCTGTTGTTATCAATAAATTAGGATATTCTTGAGACTTTACATTATCGTAAGGCGAATATGACTTTATATAATCGTAATATTCTTTCTCTTCCGGGTTCCCCCATTCGTCAAATTCGCCCGTGGTTAAAGGTATTGAGGTATCTAACATGGTTGTTAACACATCTACAAAGGGTACTGCCGCAATGACGCCCTTAAACAACTCGGGATTGTAATTAATAACAGCTCCCATGAGCAAGCCTCCTGCCGAGCCTCCTTCGGCATACAAATGTTTCGGACTTGTATAGTTGTTTTTTATCAAATGTTTTGCCGCATCTATAAAATCGAAAAATGTGTTTTTTTTATGCAAAAGCTTCCCGTCTTCATACCAATCACGTCCCAAATATTGACTTCCTCTAACATGAGCCACGGCATACACAAAACCGCGATCCAATAAACTCAAACGCACAGTACTAAAAGTATCGTCAATTGTATGACCATAAGAACCATAAGCATATAACAAAAGAGGCGTTTTATCAGATAAAACCGTGTCTTTACGATACACCAAAGATACAGGGACTTTCTTAGCATCTCTGGTTGGCGCCCAAATACGCTGACTCGTATAATCGTCTTTATTAAAAGTTCCCAACACTTCTTGCTCCTTAACTATCTTTTTGCTGTGGGTAATAACGTTGTAATCTATAACAGTACTCGGTGTGGTTAGTGATTGGTAAACATATCTTACTAAAGGGGTATCGAACTCTGGATTGTAAGCTACATAAACGGTGTAAGTTTCTTCGGTAAAGGGTAAATAATAATCAAAACTGTTGTCCCAACTTTTAATTCTTATTTTTAACAAACCTTCTTGACGCTCTTCTAAAACAAAATAATCTTTGAAAATTGAAAAATCTTCGAGCAATACCCCTTCTCTGTGGTTGATTAAATCTCGCCACTTAGAGGATTCTGTTTCAGACACATCAGTACACATAATTTTAAAATTAGTAGCCGAATCTTTATTTGTAATGATGTAAAATTTATCATTAAAATGTGCTATACTGTATTCTAAGCCACGTTGGCGCTTGCTAAAAAGTTTAAATTCATTTTCCGGAAAATTAGCCTCTACAAATCTAAATTCTGATGTCAAGGTACTTGAACTGCCAATAAATAGGTATTTGTCAGATTTGGTTTTACCTACAAACACATCAAAAGTGTCGTCTTTTTCTTCGTAAACGATAAGGTCATTTAAAACGGCTGTATTCAGTAGGTGTCTTTTTACACAATACGACCGCAGTGTTTCAGGGTCTTTTTTGGTATAAAAAAGCGTTTTATTGTCATTGGCCCAAACAGCATTTCCGGTAGTATTTTCTATTTTATCTTCTAATGTTTTACCTGTTTTTAAGTCTTTGATAAAAAGCGTGTACTGTCTTCGGCTAACTGTATCTACAGCAAAGACCAAATATCTGTTATCTAAACTTACAGACAGGCCTTTTAGGCTGTAATATTCTTGTCCCTCAGCCATTTTGTTAACATCTAAAAGCAATTCTTTTGAGGTGTTTTTTTGGTCTTTTTGTCTATAGTACAGTGGATATTGCTTCCCTTTTTCGAATTTGGTTGTGTAGATATAGCCATTTTTTTTATACGGCACCGACTCATCCTCTTCTTTAATCCGTGCCTTCATTTCTTTAAACAAGTCCTCTTGAAAAGCCTCTGTATGCTTAGTCTGGGTCTTAAAATAACTGTTTTCGGCTTCTAGATATTTTACAACATCGGGATTGTTTTTGTCGTTTAACCAATAGTAGTTATCTATACGTACATCACCGTGTTTTTTTAAAATCTCAGGAATTTTAGGGGCTATAGGAGGTTTCATTTAGGCTGCTAAAAGGCGTAAAAATACTCTAATTCTTCACAATTAAAACATAAAATATTTAAAATTCAATTAAACTAAATTCTAAAGCAAGTGGGTCTAAGTTTTTTATCAATTCGGGAATCAAATCGGTGCCGTATTTTAAATACAATTCAGAATAATTAAGCCTGCGTTCTTGTAGGCTATTATTTGGAAATAATTGATTTTGAATAATTACGACCCTTTTTACCAACTCATTGTATTTGCGTTTCTGAGCTTTTAACAGACGTTTTTCTAAATTCGCAAGTCCCTTTATTTGCTTGTGTTCTTGAGCATTAACAGCACCAATAAACGATTTATCGGTTTTATTTGCCAATTCTTTTAATGCGACAAACATATTTTGGAGTGTTTCTTTTTGTTGTGAAAAATCAATTTTTAAATCAGAGACACTTTCAACTGCCTTATTAATAAGTTGCTGCTGATTTAAAAACATGTCAACCGGTTTTAGACCTAATTTTCTGATTTTAACTTTTTGTTTTTCCGAAAAAATTAAAACCGAATTTCGTAACAACAGGATTGGAAAAGGCACTTTATTGCTTTCAAAATATGTCTTTAATTCAAACCAGTAAGCCAATTCGCCCCCACCACCTATATAGCACAAATTTGGTAAAATTGTTTCTTGGTACAAAGGACGCATCAACACGTTAGGACTAAAACGTTCGGGATGTATTTCGACTTCTTTTAAAATTGCTTCTTTAGTAAAAGATATTGGCGTATCTAAAACCTTGTAAACACCCTGTTCTAAAACAATACGAGATCTTTTTCTATCGGTTAAATAAAAGAGGTTAATCTCGCGCGGATTAACCTGTACTTTATACCCCAATGTTGACAAATCTTGGGCCGATTCTAAAACTGTTTTATGACATGTTTTGTTTAATAATTCATCTTTTATCGTCTCTGTAAAAAGATTTTTTAAGGCCGTTTTATCAGCGTCAATTATGACGAGACCGTAGTCTTTGAACAATTGATCTGCCAAATAAAAAGTGGCCTCGGCTAAAGTATTGTGTTCTAAATAGGCTTTTCTAAATAAATCTTTAAGATGAGATGCCTTTTTAGTGATTCCCAATTCTTTAGAAAAGGTTTTAAAAACCGTTTCTAAACCATCGGTATCTAAACGGCCAACAGCGTCACCATAAGTACGTTGCCACTGTATTTTCTTATCTTTAAAGTTAAAATAGTTTATCTCTTCAAAATCGTGATCTTCTGTAGCCATCCAATAAACAGGAATAAAATCATAATCAGGGTAGGCCTTCTTCAATTTTTTAGCCAAATTTACAGCTGTAATAATCTTGTATAAAAAATACAGCGGTCCCGTAAATAAATTGAGTTGATGTCCTGTGGTGACCGTAAAAGTATTTTTGTGCTGTAAAAGGCTTATATTTTTAAGTGTCTGAGCGGATGTCTCAAAATTTTTATACTGTGTCTGTAAAGCTTCTACTAAAACTTTTCGAGATGATTCATGACAAGCTCCGGCTGCTTTTTTAGCCTCAATTTGCAATTTAAACCCTTCTAAATCGGGATAATTAGAATAAAAACTTTTTAAAGAGGGCTTTTTATCTAGATAATCGACCATTACAGCATTAAAATAACCTGTTTCTTTAAATGGAATTGCGGTATGTATAGCCAATTTTTTAGTCAATGAGGTTGTTAGTTTTAGGACTTAAAATATCCTTTTAAAAAGTGTATAAACGTAATCGCGTTTGTCGCCGTTAGGCATGGTATAAATATAATCAAAAGCTTTTTGTAAGACAAAGTCACTGCCTAATTTTGAGGCTAAAAGTGCCGCATCATAACGTTTAACCGGTAAACCGCTACATTTTGTGGCGCCGTTTAAGTTAAATTCGGCCAATAGTACATAGCCGCCTTTGGCAACACTGTTTTTAAGCAATTTAAAATAGGTTTCTTGATCTTTCTCTGCGACAAAAAAATGCAATACGGCACGATCTATCCAGAGCTTTACATCGGTTACTTCATTAAGAATATCAGGATTTGTAATATCATCTACAATCCAAGTTATTTTTTCTTGGGAATCGCCAAGACGACGTTTTAAAGCCTCAAGGGCATAACTGCTTATATCATTAGCCATCAAATGGCCATAACCTAATTGCACCAAACTATCAATCAAGGTTGTAGCACCGGCACCTACAGTTAAAATTTTGGCCTGTTTCTCTAGATTACATGCGTCAATTAATTCTAAAACGGGTGTTGATTCATCTTCATACCACCCCAGTTTAGAAATATCGCTACCTGCATAAACACCGCGCCAGTGTTTGCCAAAATTAACAGATTCATCATTTTTTACAGAACAACAACCACTATCGTTATCGGAAATATCGCATGAATTATCTTCTGCCGTCATTATTTAAATTGTTTTGGGTAAAATTAATTAAAATTAATCTTTAAGCAAGTCCATTAGCCAAATGACGCCTTTAAAAACACTCCTATTTTTAAATTTTAAGAAAAGCTTAACTAAATCGGCTCTCCATAGAGGTCAAAATCGCCGGCATCGGTAATTTTAATATTGATAAACCGGCCAATCTGAATATAGTGTTTCGTAGCATCGACTAAGACTTCGTTGTCAACATCGGGTGAATCAAACGCTGTACGTCCTATGAATTGATTCCCCTCTTTTCTGTCGAATAAACATTTAAAAGTTTTGCCAATTTTTTGCTGATTCAGTTCAAAAGAAATCTGACTCTGAATCTCCATAATTTCGGCTACGCGCTGTTGTTTGATGTTTTCGGGCACATTGTCATCTAAATTATAAGCGTGCGTTTGTTCTTCGTGCGAATAGGCAAAACAACCCAAACGCTCAAAACGCATAGTTTTAACCCATTCTTTTAGTTCTTCAAATTGGATCGCAGTTTCATTGGGATAACCTACAATTAATGTGGTACGAATGGCCATATTGGGCACACTTTCTCTGAATTGCCTAATCAACTCGGTTGTCTTTTTGTGGGTTGTGCCACGTCGCATTGATTTTAATATATCTGAATTGATGTGCTGCAACGGAATATCGAGATAATTACAAATTTTGGATTCTTTCTTCATTACCTCAAGTACATCTAAAGGAAAGCCACTGGGAAAAGCGTAATGCAAACGTATCCATTCTACACCGTCAATTGTAACTAGAGCTTTTAGCAAACGTGCCAAATCACGCTTTTTGTAAATATCCAATCCATAGTAGGTTAGGTCTTGGGCTATTAAAATTAACTCTTTAACACCATTATTTGCTAATTTGGTAGCTTCTTCAACAATTTCTTCAAGAGGTGTCGAAATATGTTTGCCCCGCATCAGCGGAATGGCGCAAAAAGAACAAGGCCTGTCACAACCTTCGGCAATTTTTAAATAAGCGTAATGCTTGGGGGTTGTGGTGAGGCGTTCACCAATCAATTCGTGCTTGTAATCGGCTTCGAGGGCTTTGAGTAAATTGGGTAAATCGTGCGTGCCAAAATACTGATCGACGTTGGTAATTTCTTTTT
>CAZMBM010000131.1:0-5635 GCA_964564475.1 uncultured Flavobacteriaceae bacterium
AATCAATATTATACAAAAACATTTAAAGATTATTTATCTGTATGTCCTTAACCCAAGCCCAAATACAAGAATTAGATTCCTACTTCCGTAATTGTGGTATTGAGTGGTATGACGTCCGTTTAGAATTGATTGATCACTTTGCCAATATTTTAGAAATACAGCTTGAAAAAGAGCCGCATTTAGATTTTAAAGAAGCCATTGTTACTATTCATAAAAATTTTGGCGTAAATGGCTTTAAGGAATTGTTAAAAACAAAAACCAAGGCCGTTGAAAAACAATTTTATAAATCGGCTTTTAAGTATTTTATAGGTTTTTTTAAATTACCGCGTATTATTTTAACGAGCCTTACCTTTTGGGCTTTAGTAAAATTACTTTCAAATATTGAAAACAAGGAAAATTTCTTTGTAACCTTATCTGGTGTTGCTCTTTTTATTGCCGCTTTATTAACATACCGCTTATTAAAACTTAGTATAAAGAGAGGTGATAAATTTTTAGTTTTAAACCAAGGGCGTCATTATTTACACATTATTCAAAGCTTTTATATTATACTAAATTCAATTACAACCTTTAGACATCATAATTTTTCAAATAATTTTGCTAATTACATCGATTTGGGGCTTTACGTAGTTCTTACCCTATTTTTAATTTCTTGTGAATATGTCTATTATCACCTAAAACAAGACATTAATAATCAATTTCCAAATCTTAAATTGGCACAATAATACCATTTGCTTCAAAACAAATTCAATAAGCCTAGTATCTTTTATATCT
The DNA here is from genome assembly GCA_964564475.1 of uncultured Flavobacteriaceae bacterium. Taxonomy (GTDB): domain Bacteria; phylum Bacteroidota; class Bacteroidia; order Flavobacteriales; family Flavobacteriaceae; genus CG1-02-35-72. The sequence continues at coordinate 772 of CAZMBM010000131.1, forward strand.
TTGTATTTTTATAACTTCAAACAATATTTGACACAATTAAAAGTTTATCATTAAACTAATTACATTTTTTTTGAAAAAAACCAATCGCTATATTTTAATTATCCTCTTTTTTAGCCTACTGCTTTGGACTTGCAGCCCAACTAAAAACACTTTTGTAAGTCGGAATATAAATGCTTTAAGCACTAAATTTAATGTGCTTTACAACGGCCAAATAGCCTTTGAAAAAGGTTTAAAACAATTGGAAGATAAGTATAAAGATAATTTTTTTAAACGCATTCCTATCGAACCTTTAAAAATAGATGATGTAACATCAAGACCCTCTTTTAATTTAAAAGGAAGCGGTATTACTAAATTTTTTGACATCGCCGAAGAAAAGGCTGTCAAAGCTATTCAGACACATAGCATGAATATTAAAGGTCGTGAAAGAAACACACAAATAGATGATGCCTACCTCCTTTTAGGAAAATCGCGTTATTACACTTTACGCTTTGTACCGGCACTAGATGCTTTTAACTACACTGTAAAAAATTACAGCGAAGCCAATCTTATTTACGAAACACGTATTTGGCAAGCCAAAGCAAATATCCGTTTACAAAACGAAATTTATGCCATAGACGATCTCAACAAACTTATTTTATATAACGATGTTCCTGCTGTTATTTCCCAAGAAGCACACACAGCTATGGCTATGGCTTTTAATCAGATAGACAGTACCGAGCAGGTAAAAAAACACTTGATTTTAGCTACAGGTATAGACGAACATCCCGTTCAGAATGCACGAAACTTATTTGTGCTGGGGCAGATTTACAGAGAGCAAAAAAAAATAGACTCCTCTAATAATATTTTCAGTAAACTCTTAAATTTTAAAAAGGCTCCCTATAAATTTAGGGTTCAAGCACAGATTGAATTGGCAAAAAACTACCAAGCTTCAGACACCGCTAACGCAGATATCTTAATTGAAACACTCAAGAAAATGGTTAGTAACTTCGATAATAGAGATTTTATAGGATCACTTTATTACGAAATGGGAATCATTGAAACTAAAAACAAAAATTACGATAAAGCCACAGAGTACTTTAACTTATCACTTAAAGCGCCCAATACCGATAAATACCAAAAACTTTTAGACTACGAACAATTGGGTATTATTAATTTTATACATAAAAAATACCTTACTTCGGGCACTTATTATGACAGCGTCATTTCTATAGCCAATGACAAGACGGTGCGTAAAATTCGTCAAATAATTCGCAAGCGCAAAAAACTTAACGATGTGGTATTTTTTGAAACCATTGCCAATACAAACGACAGTATTTTGCGAATTGTTGCCTTGGACAGCTCTGCACAAACCGTTGTTTTTAAAAACCACATCGCCTATTTAAAACAACACGAAAAAGATTCTATTGAAAACGAACGACAACGCCAAGAGTTAATAGCGTTGAACCAGCCCAACCTATCTTCTACCGGTGGTAAATCGGGTGGATTTTATTTTTACGACAAACAATTGGTAGGCTTTGGCAAAAACGAGTTTACAAAAATTTGGGGCTCACGAAAACTAACTGATAATTGGCGGTATTCTGACAATACCAGTTTTAGTACAGATACTAAAATCACTAAAAAAGAGACCCTTAAAACCATTGTTAAGCCAAAGTACACTCTAGATTTTTATATGAGTCGTATTCCTAAATCGGCTAAAAAAATCGATAGTATTACAAAACAGCGCAACAATGCCTATTTTCAATTAGGGCTTATTTACAAAGAACAGTTTAAAGAATACACTTTGGCCACCGACAAACTGGAAAAACTTCTAACTTTTAATCCCGATAGCAGTTTAATCTTGCCAATCCATTACCATTTATACAAAACTTTCAGCATAACCGACAGTATAAAGGCCGTTTCCGAAAAAGAATTTATTACAGAGAATTATCCCGATTCTCACTATGCCCAAATTATAAATAATCCGAATAAAAACATTGTCTTTACCAACGAAAATGCTCCCGAAACCCACTACAAAAAAATTTACAATAGCTATCAAGACGGTAATTATTTTTTAGTTGACAGTTTAACTACAATAGCTCTCAAAACTTATCGCAGCCTGCCCATAATTCCAAAATTTAAACTTTTACGGGCCTATGCCATTGCCAAATTAGACGGTCTAAAAAAATTCGACACCCTTATCAATCAAATTGCTTTTGATTATCCCAACACTATTGAAGGTAAAAAAGCAAAAAAAATACATGTAACCCTTAAAAAAGAGTTGGCGCAAGCCGACAATTTTAAATTCGCCAAAAATAAAAGTTGGTATCTCGCCCTACAATTACCTAAAGAAAAAGACACCAAAAAGCTCGTTTTTGACTTGCAAACTGTTATTTACGAAGAAGAGTTTAGCAATTTAAACCTCGCCATAAAAGGTTACGACAGAACGACAAAACTACTACTGATAAAAGGTTTTGCCAGCGAATATTCGACACAAGATTTTGTTAAATTCGTTCATAAAAAATACAAAAATGTATTGCCTCACGAATTTTTTGTAATTTCGCAGTCTGCTTACAATAAGATTCAGCAGTACAAGAACTTGAGTGTCTATTTAAAAACTAATAAAAAACCTAAAAGCTAAAGTCATGTTTTCAGAAAAAAAACAACCCACATCTCCCCAAAATACAGATAGAAACATAATAGGAAAAGGTACCTCAATTACAGGCGATTTAATTTCTGAAGGCGACTTTAGAATTGACGGTTCGGTAGAAGGCACCATTAAAACTTCAGGACGTGTTATTATTGGAAAAGACGGCGTAGTAAAAGGAACTGTAGAATGTAACTTTGCCGATGTTGAAGGCGAGTTTACAGGTAAAATAATTGTCAATCAATTACTCACATTAAAAGCCTCTTCTACCATTACCGGCGAAACAGTTATCGGCACTTTGGCCGTAGAGCCCGGCGCCACCTTTGTTAACACAACCTGTACTATGAAAGGCACAGTGAAAGAACTCAACAAAGATGAGCAATCTAAAAAAGTCGAAAAAACAGCTTAAAAATTACCTGCAATTTACAGGATTGGCTTTTCAGATGGGTGTTACTTTTTATTTAGCAGCCTATTTTGGAAGAAAGCTGGATGCGCACTTTCAGCTACACAAAAATTACTTTACGTTTGGTTTTATTATTGTAGCCATGATTTTATCGATGTACCTCATCGTAAAACAATTAAAGTATTTAAATAAAAAGTAAAAATGAAAAGTTTATTAAAATTCTGTTTTAAACTACTGGCAATATTGGCAGGTGCCTTTTTAATTCAGGTATTTATACTTTACAAATTAAACCATCCCCTTTTCGACAATTACATTATACAAGCTTATCTTCTAAATTATTTTTTAGCCCTAAGTATTTATACATTTATTTTTAAACTAAAAGATCTTATAAAAAATCAGATAGGCTTTATTTTTATAGGAGGTAGTTTCTTAAAATTCTTACTTTTTTTTATATTTTTTTACCCACAATACAAAGCAGACAATGTGATTTCTAAATTTGAATTTGCAGCTTTTTTTATACCTTATCTAATTTGCTTAGTAATTGAAACACTAGCTATTATTAATATTTTAAAGACTTTAGAATACAAAAATCCCTAGGCATAAAAAACCTTAAAAAAATATAAAAAAAAGGTTTTTTGTTCTGCAACTAAAATCCTACATTTGCACAAATTTTACAGTCACCATTATTTGTCTGATATGCAAAAGAATATTCTTAGAAACTTTTTATTTATTTCAACCGTTTTATTAAGCTTTAACAGCTTTTCACAACACGAAACAGAACCGCAAAAATCAGAACACAAAGAAGCTAAAAAAGATTACAAAACAGAGCTTAAAGAAGATATTAGGCATCACGTTGCCGATTCGTATTATTTCGACTTTAATTCAGATTCAGAAACAGGTAAGTATTACGGATTTTCATTACCTGTTATTTTAATTGACAACGGTGTGCATGTTTTTATGTCATCAAAATTTGAACATGGCAAAAAGCTTGCAGAGGTCAATGGTAATTACTATAAATTATTTCACAATAAAATATACAAAACAGATGCTACTGGTGAACTGTCATTTGACGAACACCACCATCCCACAAATGCCAAACCCTTAGATTTTTCTATCACAAAAGGTGTTTTTAGTATTTTTATCGTGTCGTTATTGGTGTTTTTAGTCTTTAACAGTTTGGCAAAATCGTATGCCAAAAACGGTGCCATACCTAAAGGTATTGGACGTTTTTTCGAACCTTTAGTCATTTATATAAGAGACGAAATTGCCATACCGAGTATAGGACATAAACACTATAAAAAATACATGAATTTTTTACTGACCGTATTCTTTTTTATATGGTTTTCTAATTTAATAGGTATTGCCCCTTTTGGGATGAATATTACGGGAAATTTGGCCGTTACGGCAGCACTCGCCCTTTTAACCTTTTTAATTACACAGTTTACATCAAAAAAGAATTATTGGTTACACATATTTTGGATGCCGGGTGTGCCATGGCCTATGAAAATTGTTTTAGCACCCATTGAGTTATTGGGTGTATTTATAAAACCTTTTGCCTTAATGATGCGTTTGTACGCCAATATTTTTGCCGGACACATTGTTATTTACAGTATTTTAGGTTTGTTGTTTGTATTTAAAAGTTATATAGGTGGTAGTTTGAGTTTTGGATTAGCACTCATAATCTCTATTTTAGAGTTGTTAGTCGCTATTTTACAAGCCTATATTTTCACTATGCTGTCGGCCTTGTACTTTGGTTTTGCCTCCGAAGAACACGAGCTTGAACACAATGAATAATTTTAAAATTGAATGTTTAATTAATTAATATATATATTATGGAG
>CAZMBM010000132.1:0-5515 GCA_964564475.1 uncultured Flavobacteriaceae bacterium
ATGGTAGATTCTACTAAAAAGGCCAATAGTTTATTGGTACAAGCTTTAGACAGTAGCGAAGTGTTATTAGAAAACCAAAGAGAAAGTCTTAAGTTACTTACCAATCAAAACCTAAGGCTCAATAAAAATATTGAAGACGCTTCGGTTTTACAATTATACGACCTATCTGCCACCGGAATAAAATTGAAAAGAAGTGGAAAACTGGTTATAACTACCAGAGCTTCGAGAGTTAACAGAATACGTGTTTGTGCCAGATTTACCAAAAATGTCATTGCTAAAAAGGGTAATAGAGAAATATTTGTTCAAATTTTCGACCCTAAAGGTAAACTTTTAGGTAAAAATGAAAGCATTCAGTTTGAACAAGAAACTTTAAAATACAGTGATAAAACAAAATTCTTTTATCAAAACGTCAACACTAAAATTTGTATTTTAGCACCGCTTAATTCCGGTAAAAAACTCGGTAAAGGTATTTATAAAGTAAAAGTTTATATTGACGGCGGAAGACTCCTCGGAGAATTGGACTTAAAGTTAAAATAAGTAATGGCAGAGAACGATCGGTTCAAAAAAGTAATAGCACATGCTAAAGAATACGGTTATATTTTTCAATCGAGTGAAATTTATGACGGTTTAAGCGCTGTTTACGACTACGGTCAAAACGGTGTTGAACTCAAACGAAATATACGTGATTTTTGGTGGCAGGCTATGGTGCAAATGCATGAAAATATTGTGGGCTTAGACACCGCTATATTTATGCATCCTACTACTTGGAAAGCTTCTGGTCATGTTGATGCTTTTAACGATCCGCTTATAGATAACAAAGACTCTAAAAAAAGATATCGTGCCGATGTTCTCATAGAAGATTATGTAGCCAAACTCGATGCTAAAATTGAGAAAGAAGTCAAAAAAGCGGCCAAACGTTTTGGCGAAGCTTTTGACAAGGCCACATTTATAAGTACCAATGCGCGTGTTAAAGGCTATAAAGAAAAAGGTGAAGCCATTTTAAAACGCATGGGGCAAGCGCTTGAAAAAGAAGATTTAGCCGATGTAAAAGCCCTTATTGAAGAGCTGGAAATTGCCTGTCCACTCTCAGGTTCTCGTAATTGGACAGAAGTCAAACAATTCAATCTCATGTTCGGCACTAAATTAGGGGCTTCTGCAGACAGTGCTGTTGATTTGTATTTACGCCCCGAAACGGCTCAAGGTATTTTTGTAAACTTTTTAAACGTTCAGAAGTCAAGTCGCTTGAAAATACCTTTTGGTATCGCCCAAACCGGTAAAGCTTTTAGAAATGAGATTGTTGCCAGACAATTTATTTTTAGAATGCGTGAGTTCGAGCAGATGGAAATGCAATTTTTTGTCCGTCCCGGCGACGAACTCAAGTGGTACGAACACTGGAAAGAAAAACGTCTTAAATGGCATTTGGCTCTAGGTTTAGGTAAAGATAATTACCGTTTTCACGACCACGACAAATTAGCCCATTATGCCAATGCGGCTGCCGATATTGAATTCAAATTCCCGTTTGGTTTTAAAGAATTGGAAGGCATTCATTCCAGAACTGATTTTGATTTAAGTAACCATCAAAAATATTCGGGTAAAAAATTACAATATTTTGATCCTGAACTCAATAAGAGTTATGTGCCGTATGTTGTTGAAACGTCAATTGGCCTAGACCGCATGTTTTTAGCGGTTTTCTCTACAGCTTTACAAGACGACACTTTAAAAGATGGTTCTACACGTGTTGTTTTAAAACTACCCGCTGTTTTAGCCCCTGTAAAAGCAGCCGTTCTGCCCTTGGTTAAAAAAGACGGTTTACCCGATGTAGCCCATAAAATTATAGATACTTTAAAATGTGATTTTAACGTCATATACGACGAAAAAGATGCTATAGGACGCCGTTACCGCCGACAAGATGCCAACGGTACACCGTTCTGTATTACCGTTGATCACGACACTTTAAATGACAATACTGTTACCATCAGACATCGCGACAGCATGCAACAAGAACGCGTTAAAATTGACAATTTAAGTAATATTATTTCTAAGGCTGTTTTACCTAAGTATTGGTTGGAGAAGTGTTAATTTTTTTGACCTGACTCAAATAAAAAAAAGCCTTTAGTTTTGACCAAAGGCTTTTTTTTATCTTTAACTTTAAACGCCCTTTTAAGTCAACACTTCGTGAACCCTATCGGCAGCTTCTTGAAATTCTATAGCCGAAATAACATCTAAACCACTGGCGTCAATTAATTGTTTGGCTTCTACGGCATTGGTACCTTCTAGCCTAACTATTATAGGCACTTTTATGGCATCACCCATATTTTTATAAGCGTCAACTATACCTTGTGCCACACGGTCGCAACGCACAATACCACCAAAAATATTGACTAAAATGGCTTTAACATTAGGGTCTTTTAAGATAATGCGAAAAGCTTTTTCAACACGCTCGGCATCGGCTGTACCGCCGACATCTAAAAAGTTAGCCGGTTCGCCTCCGGATTGTTTGATTAAATCCATTGTACTCATCGCCAATCCGGCACCATTTACCATACAACCTACATTGCCGTCAAGATCGACATAATTTAAACCGGCTGCTTTGGCTTCTACCTCAATAGGATTTTCTTCACGAATATCACGCAACTGAGCGTAGTCTTTGTGCCTAAACAAGGCATTATCGTCTAAAACCACTTTGGCATCAACTGCTAAAATTTTATTATCTGAGGTTTTTAAAACCGGATTTATTTCGAACAACGAAGCGTCAGATTTTGTGTAAGCCGTATAAAGGGCACTCACAAATTTGGTCATTTCTTTAAAAGCCGTTCCCGATAAACCCAAATTAAAGGCTATTTTTCGGGCCTGAAAAGGCAATAATCCCGTAGCAGGATTTATTTCTTCGGTAAAAATAAGATGAGGTGTTTTATCGGCGACTTCTTCAATATTCATACCACCTTCTGTAGAATACATTATCATATTTCTACCGACACCTCTGTTTAACAAAACAGACATATAAAATTCACTTGTATCACTTTCGCCCGGATAGTAAACATCTTCGGCAATGAGAACTTGGTTAACCTTTTTACCTTCCGGAGGTGTTTGAGGTGTTTTTAACATCATTCCTATTATATTGTTCGAAATAGTCTCTACTTCTTGAAGCGATTTGGCTAATTTAACACCACCGCCTTTACCACGACCACCGGCGTGAACCTGGGCTTTGATTACCCACCAACTTGTACCTGTTTCTGTAGTCAATTGTTTTGCGGCTTCTACGGCTTTTACGGGGTTACTGGCAACAATACCGCGTTGTATGCGTACACCAAAACTATTTAAAATGTCTTTACCTTGATATTCGTGTAGATTCATTTGTGTTTTTTTTAATTTAAGAAGCTACAAAATTACATTTCTTAATTAAAATAGACTGCGTTTTTTATATAAAGTTTGCAACAATTATTGAGATATATTGTCTTTAACATGAGTTTAACAAAATTTAATAGTGAGAGATAAATAGATTAAATAATTTTGCCTGTTTTTTATTTCTCCCAACCAACTATGAGAAAATATTTTCTGGCATTTTGTATTCTTAGCTATATAACGAGTTTTTCTCAAGATGTAATACGAAAGACACTACCGGCAACAAAAGTAAACAAGCCGCCAAAAATAGATGGCCATTTAAACGATGCTGTTTGGCAAAATGTGCCTGTTGCCAAAAACTTCGTGATGTTTCAGCCCGGAAATGGTGATCCCGAGCCTGCTAATCAAAAAACAGAAGTAAAAATAATTTATGACGATGAAGCTATTTACGTGGCGGCTTACCTCTACGACAGCAATCCAAAAAGTATTATGCGGCAATTTAGTGACAGAGATAACTTTGCCCAAGCCGATGTCTTTGGATTAACTTTAAACCCCTACAACGACAAACAAAATGATACCGAATTTTTTGTCACCGCAGGGGGTACACAAATTGACGCCAAAGTATCTGCGGCTAATGGCGAAGATTTTAGTTGGAATGACGTGTGGTACAGCAAAGTTACATTTGACGATAAAGGATGGTATGTAGAAATGAAAATCCCCTATTCGGCTTTGCGATTTTCCAATCAAAAAGTTCAAACTTGGGGTATCAATTTTTACAGAAATATTCAAGGCTCAAGAGAAGAATACACTTGGAACTTTATTGATAAATCTATCGGTAATCGATACCAATATTCCGGATTATTAACTGATTTAAAAGATATTAAAGCCCCTATCCGCTTAAACTTTTTACCTATTTCAACGAGTAATTTAACAAGTTTTAAAGGCACAACTATTGTAAAATCACAAATAAGTTTGGATTTCAGGTATGGCATAACCGATAACTTTACTTTAGACGGAACCATAAATCCGGATTTTAGTCAAACCGGTTTCGATAATTTAATTTTAAACCTTGGCCCCTTTGAGACACGTTATGATGAACAACGACAATTTTTTGTTGAAGGAGCCGATTTACTCAACAAAGGGAGCATGTTCTTTTCAAGACGCATAAGTAAAAGACCCCTCAATTATTCTGATGCCGGAAAAAGTTTAACCGAAAACGAAAGTATCTTGGTAAATCCTGATGTGGCTAAATTACTCACTGCCGTTAAAGTATCGGGGCGGTCAAAAAAAGGACTTGGTGTGGCTGTTTTAGATGCTGTCACCGAAAAAACAGAAGCCATCATTAAAGACAGTATTACAGGACAAATAAGAACCGTCATTACAGAACCCTTAGCCAACTATAACGTGTTGGTGATTGATCAAGAATTTAATAAAAATTCTTCCGTGTCATTTGTAAACACCAATGTAACAAGAGGGAATTCCGGCAGAAATGCAGATGCTATGGCTTTTTTATTTAATATCGCTAACAAAGCCAATTCTAATAAGTTTAAAGGCTTTTACAAGATGAATACTATCAGTGATTCTTCGTCAAAAAACAGTTCTGGCTTTTCTACCGGATTGTCATACGATAAAACCAAAGGCAATTTAAGATTTGGTTTTAGACATCGACTGGCTTCAGAAAATTACGACATCAATGATTTGGGATTTCAAACAAGAAACAATTATAACAGTTTCTTTGCCAATGTTTCCTATCAAATATTTAAACCCACAAAACATTTTTACAGCTATAGAATTAGATTAAACTCGGGTATCTTTAGACGCTTAAATCCAAATATTTATACTGGGAATTTTGTGAGTTTGAGTTTCTTCGCTACAACTTTAAAACAATTTACTTTTGGTGGCAGTGTCAATACAAATTTCGGCAAACAGAAAGATTTTTATGAGCCTAGAACCAACGGTTATTTTTATCTCAATGATCAAAATTTTAGAATGTCCGCTTTTGTTTCTTCAGACTTTAGAAAAAAGTTTGCCTACAATGCTTCGCTCAGTTATTCAGACAGACTAAACAATTTAGAAGATGGTTATTCTTTTAGTGTCACCCCTATTTATCGTGCCAGTGATAAACTTTTTGTAAGTTATACTTTTAATTTTTCTGCCTTATTTTATCAATTAG
>CAZMBM010000133.1:0-5449 GCA_964564475.1 uncultured Flavobacteriaceae bacterium
AATAGAATAGAAAATAAAAGGATCTTCATAATGATGAAAATGAATAAGATAACTAAGGTAAATATATAAAAAAAATCAAAAAAACAAACTTAAAATTTGATATAAAAAAAATCTACATACTTTTGCAGCAGCATAAAAACGAAAGAATGGCGAAGAATTTAGTAATTGTAGAATCTCCGGCGAAAGCCAAAACAATAGAAAAATATTTAGGAAAAGAATTTCAAGTTGAATCGAGTTTTGGACATATTGCCGATCTCCCTTCCAAAGAAATTGGTATTGATTTAGAAGGCGATTTTAAGCCAAAATACATTGTTTCTCAAGATAAAAGAGATGTTGTAAGAAAGTTAAAAAACTTGGTCAAAAAATCTGAAACTGTTTGGTTAGCGAGTGATGAGGATAGAGAAGGAGAAGCCATTGCTTGGCATTTGTTTACCCAATTAAAGTTAGAAAAAGATAAAACAAAACGGATTGTTTTTCACGAAATTACCAAGTCGGCTATCTTAAAAGCTGTCGAAAACCCAAGAGGTATTGATTATAATTTAGTCAACGCACAACAAGCCCGCCGTGTTTTAGACCGTTTGGTGGGTTACGAATTGTCGCCTGTGTTATGGCGTAAAGTAAAAGGGGGTTTATCTGCCGGACGTGTACAATCTGTTGCGGTACGTTTAATTGTAGAGCGTGAAGCATCAATAGATAATTTTATACCAAAAGCATCTTATAAAGTTGATGCCGAATTTTTAAACGAAAAAGGACAAAAATTCAAAGCCAAATTACCTTCAAATTTTAAAACAATTGAAGAAGCTGAAACTTTTTTAAATAAAAGTATTGAGGCTACCTATAAAGTTGCCGACTTACAAACAAAACCCGCTAAAAAATCACCAGCACCACCCTTTACAACATCAACATTACAACAAGAAGCGTCAAGAAAATTAGGTTTTCCGGTTGCCAAAACAATGATGATGGCGCAAAAATTATACGAAGCAGGTTTGATTACTTATATGCGTACCGATAGTTTAAATTTATCAAATGATGCTAAAAATGCTGCAGTAGAAGTCATTACGGCTAATTATGGTGCACAATATTCAAAAACCAGAGTTTTTAAAACAAAAGCAAAGGGCGCTCAAGAAGCACATGAGGCTATTCGTCCAACAAACTTGGGTACGCAAAGTGTGTCGGTAGATTTTGATCAAGACAGATTGTATAGTTTAATTTGGAAACGGACAATTGCCTCACAAATGAGCGAAGCACAATTAGAACGTACCAATGTAAAAATAAGCCATTCAAATTCTGAGAAACAATTTACAGCCAATGGAGAAGTCATAAAATTCGACGGGTTTTTAAAAGTATATCTTGAAGGAACTGACTTTGATGAAGAAGATCAAGCAGGCATGTTACCCGCTTTAAGGGTTGATGAATCCTTAGAAAATATATTTATATCCGCCACAGAGCGCTATACAAAAGCACCTTATAGATTTACAGAAGCCTCTTTAGTTAAGCAATTAGAAGAATTAGGTATTGGGCGTCCCTCAACTTATGCGCCCACAATTTCTACAATTCAAAGACGTGGCTATGTAGAAAAAGGGGCTATTGAAGGACGCTCTCGTTCCTATAAAAGTCTCGTTCTTAATAAAGGCGCCCTTAAAAAATCTGATTTATCTGAAATGGTAGGTGCCGATAAAGGCAAATTGATTCCGACAGACATTGGCAAAGTAGTCAGTGCTTTTTTAGTGGAACATTTTACCAATATCTTAGATTACAGTTTTACGGCAAATATTGAACGCGAATTTGACGCTATTGCCGAAGGGAAAAAGGATTGGACAGAAATGATAAAATCGTTTTATAAGGATTTTCATCCAACTGTAGAACACGTTTCAGCTAACGCAGAACGCGCAAAAGGAGAACGTCTTTTAGGTGTTGATCCTAGTACTGGTAAAAATGTGTATGCCAGATTGGGTCGTTTTGGTGCAATGATTCAAATTGGTGAAGCTACTGACGAAGAAAAACCAAAATTTGCCAGTTTGCAAGGCGATCAGACTTTGAGTAATATAAGCTATGAAGAGGCTATGGATTTATTTCAACTCCCTAAAAGTTTGGGTGAATTTGAAGGAAATGAAGTCATCGTGTCAAATGGTAGATTTGGTCCTTATATCCGTTTTGATAAGATGTTTGTGTCTTTGGCTAAAGGCGAAAATCCTATGACGGTAGATTTAGATCGCGCTATAGAATTGATAAAAGAAAAACAAAAAGCTGATGCGCCGATTGCCGAATACGAAAATTCACCCGTACAAAAAGGTGTCGGTCGATTTGGCCCCTTTTTAAAGTGGAATGGCGTGTTTATAAATGTCAATAAAAAGTATGATTTTGATAATTTATCGCAAGAAGATATCGAAACTTTAATAGAAGAAAAGAAACAAAAAGATATCGATAAAATCATCCATAATTGGACAGAAGAGGGCATTAGAGTAGAAAAAGCCCGTTGGGGCCGTTCGAACATCCTTAAAGGGAAACTCAAAATTGAATTACCAAAAACCGTTGATGCTGCAAAACTTTCTTTAGATGACGTTAAAGACATCATTGCGAAAAAAACACCGAAAAAGAAGAAACGCGCCAAAAGGAAAAGTAAAAAATAAGCTTAAAAACAATGTTTTCAGACTATTTAAAACCCGTTAGTACTGTAGCACTAGCCCATTTAGTTTTGCATCCTGAATTGAGTTTAGGACATACGCTTAAAATTCATACAAAAGAAGAAGGACTGCCTGAAATTAAAGGAGGTGAAATCGTTATAATTGGCGTTAATGAAGATAGAAATGCTTTAAATAATTTAGGTACAGGAGAAGGCTTAGAAAAAATTAGAAAAGAATTTTATCAATTATTTCCAGGCAATTGGCATAAAACCATTGTTGATTTTGGCAATCTAGAAAAAGGTAAAGATATTCAAGATACTTATTTTGCCCTAAAAGAAATGGCGACATTTTTACTCAAAAAAAATGTGATTCTCATTATTTTGGGAGGCGGTAACGATTTGCTTTATTCAAATTATCGCGCTTATGACGCTTTAGAACAAGTTGTTAATTTAGTGAGTATAGATAGTAAATTTGACTTAGGAAAACTAGATGACGATATGTCTTCTGAAACATATTTGCATAAAATTATCATGGAAAAACCCAATAACCTGCTAAATTTTAGCAATATTGGCTTCCAAACCTTTTTTAATTCACAAGACGAAATAAACCTTATAAACAGTCTCTATTTTGAGGCTTACAGATTAGGTGAAGTTTTTCAAAATATAGCCGTTACAGAACCTGTTTTAAGAGATGCTGATATTGTTAGTTTAGATATGGGCGCTATAAAATACAGTGAGGCAAAGGCTAACAATAATGCTTCACCAAATGGTTTAACAGGTGTTGAGGCTTGTACTTTAGCACGTTATGCTGGGTTGAGCGATAAAGTTTCTTCTTTTGGTATTTACGAATACAATGCTAAGTTGGATAAAAATTTACAATCGGCTAAGTTAATTGCGCAGTTAATTTGGTATTTTATAGAAGGTGTTAATTTTAGAACAAATGATTACCCTTTTGAAAGTAAAGAAAAATACAAAAAATATATAGTTCCTCTAGAAGAAGACAATATAAACTTCTATAAAAGCCCTAAAAGCGAAAGATGGTGGATGGAAGTATCTGTAAACAATAATCCTCAAAAAACAACGTTAATTCCGTGTACCTATCAGGACTATTTAGAAACATGTAATCAAAATATTCCAAATAGGTGGTATTCAGCTCATAAGAAATTAAATTAACGTTAAATTTAATCTTTAGCTTAACTTAAATTTTTAAAGCAAAATTAAAAAGCTTATTTTCGTAGGCATTAGCTTGTGAAGAAATTGCTAAAGTTAAATTTTTTTAATAGGTTTACACTTTTAATGGTTTACAAAAAAGATTAATAATAATATGAAAAAAATACTAGGTTATCTCCTATTAGCATTTGTAGTATATAGTTGTGGTTCAAATGAAAGAGGTGAATTGGTTGGTGTAAAATTTGGCGAAAAATGGCAACCAGAAAAACCATTTGGAACAGTATTTATACCAGGTGGTAGTTTTACGATGGGTAAAGAAGTAGAAGATGGAATAGGCGCTTACGACGCCCCCTCTAGAACAGCCACAGTAAGACCCTTTTACATGGATGATACCGAAATAACCAATAGTGAATACAAAGAATTTGTATTTTGGGTAAGAGATTCTATTGCCAGAACGAATTTAGCATTATATGCAGAAGAATTGTCTTTTGGCGATAATACTATTAAAAAAGGTAGTAGAGCAATCGGTATTCAACGTTACGCTTTTAAAGTTATAGATACTAGTAAAACGACACCTTACTACAGATATATGATGAATAATTACGGTGGCTTAGGTGATTTAAACTCTCCTACTGAAGGTAAATTTTTAAATTGGAATATCAGTTTAGAATGGGAAACAGAAAGATTCCCAGATCAATATTATGCCGAAGTAATGGATTCAATGTACATCCCAATTGAAGATTCTTTTGATGCTTTACGCTTACTTGATACTAAAAAAATAAAATACCGTTATTATTGGTTTGATAAAAATGCGGCGGCTAAAAATAATAAAGCCCGTAGAAAAGATTTCTTTAAAGAAGAGGTTTTAACGGTTTATCCAGACACAACTGTTTGGGTAAAAGATTTTAGTTATTCGTATAACGATCCAATTCACCAAGATTATTTTTGGCACAAAGCGTATAACGAATATCCCGTTGTAGGCGTAAATTGGCACCAAGCCAAAGCTTTTTGTAACTGGCGGACTGTTAAAAAGAACAAGTTTCTGCTCGGTAGACGCAAAGGTGCTATAGGCGATAAAGTACCTTTCTTTAGATTGCCAAGTGAAACTGAGTGGGAATATGCCGCTCGTGGCGGATTAGCCTATTCTAAATATCCTTGGGGTGGGCCTTACATCATAAGTGATAAAGGTTGCTTCTTGGCAAATTTTAAACCTGTACGCGGTGATTATACCGCAGACGGCGCACTTTATACAGTAGAAGCCTATTCGTATAATGCTAATGATTATGGCTTGTATAATATGGCAGGGAATGTATCAGAATGGACAGAAACATCCTATAATCCAACATCTTATTATTTTAGTTCAACACTAAATCCAGATGTTAAAGACGAAGAAAATAAACGTAAAGTAATTAGAGGAGGCTCTTGGAAAGATGTCGCTTACTTTTTAGAAGTAAGTACCCGCGATTACGAATATGCCGATTCGGCTCGTAGCTATATTGGTTTTAGAACCGTTCAAGATTACACAGGTACAAAACTTACAAATAATTAACAATCAATAAAAATTATAACCCCCCCCCATAATAAAAAATTAATACTATGGCACAATAAAAAAAAAAAAAACAAAAATAAAAAATAAATTATAAAAAAAAACCACCA
>CAZMBM010000134.1:0-5396 GCA_964564475.1 uncultured Flavobacteriaceae bacterium
GCTGCGAGCCCGCCGAGGTCCGTGTAGATTATAACGCCCCCCTCCTGCCTTTCGTTATAAATTTAGAAAATATTTTTTAATAAACCTCAATGCATTTATCAATTAACAGCTTTTGGAAAGTTTTAAACTTTCCAAAAGCTAAGGCATTTCCAAACTTCCCAAATGTTTACCTTTGCACTTATGAAATCAAAAGTATCCCTATTTTTAATTGGCTTTTTGTTTTTTAGCGCAAGCAGTACGGTCTTTGCGCAATCTGACGAAGGCATTATTTCTAACACCAATACCCTGCCCTTTTTAAAAACTTACGGAGCCAAAAACAACGAAACCCTTGTTAAAGTCAGTACCAAGTTTGGCAGTTTTCAAATAAGACTGTACCGCGATATGCCCTTATACCGCGCCAGCTTTATTTACCTCACCAAAATGGGTTATTTTAACACCTCTGATGTCGATCGTATTGCCCCCGATTTTATCATTCAGATGGGCGATTCAGATAACCCTGCCTGTATAAATATGCGCTATAAATTTAAAAACTACCTCTTGCCTGCCCATTTTTTACACACACACAAACAATACGCTGTAGCCGCCGCCCGCAGTTGGGATAACAATCCTAAAAAGAAATCGTCACCATTTGAATTCTATGTCGTTATGAACAAACGCGGCGCCCATCACCTCGATAAAGAACATACGGTTTTTGGCGAAGTCATCAGCGGCTTTAAAACCCTTAAAATTTTGGAACAACAAAAGCATGGCCGCGACGAATGGCCCTTGCAGGATATCAGGATAAAAGTAAGTATCGTCAAGTAAGCAAAGTTGCTATTACGGATTCCATGTTCGGTGTTGTTTTTTTTTGAATTTACGGCTTGCCTTTTTAATTACTGCTAACTGAACACTAGTCCCTTACCGTTAAAAAAGCCACTCTGTAACTCAGTCCAAAATTAAAATAGGTACTGTTCAAACCACTTCCTGTGGCTTTTACCCGTCCTAAAGTGGTTCTTAGCCCTAACTTATCCGAAATATTGATTACGGCGCCACCTCCTGCTTTAACAATTAGGCCCTGCCCTGTATTTATCTGTCCGCCACCGGCACCTCCGGCTAAAAATTGTGCAAAAAAGCGCAATTTAGTATCAGACAGAGATTTGGTTGAAAGGCCTAAACCAAAAACCCCCTCGGCGTAAGCCCCTGCGCCGCCAAAATTGGCAAACGAGGTTTGTCCGGCCAAATAAACCGTCTTATTTAAATAATAATTAACCTGTAAAAGTATTTTGTACAAATCTTGTTCAGAGCCGTCATCGCGTTTGGCGTTAAAATACACTTCCTGACCCACATTTATTTCCACACCTTTAAATTTACTTATTTTAAAGGGCTTTTCGTTTACATTAAGCGTACCGCCTTGATAGGTGGTATATTTTAAACCTATTCCGTAAGTAGCAGCTTTAAATCTGCCGTTAGGTGTTGCAAAATAACCTGTATTTATAAAGAGCGCCGTATTGTTAAATAATTTTTGTTCTAAAGCCAATTCGGGATTTATGATAAATCCTCCCTGAATAGCCACACCGCCTCCACCGGCAGCACCCAAACCGAATTTTGCCAATACATGTGTGCGATTCTTGTTAAATGAAACACCCGTACCCACACCCAAAACAATATCCATAAAACCGGCCGGAATACCGCGATAAGCCCCATCGGCACGAATGTATGTAAACGACTTTTCGGTAAAGTAACTGTCAAACTCAAAGCCGGCTAAACGAATGGTTTTACCTGCGATAAGGTTTCCGTTATCGTCTGTAGTACGACCTTTTAAATTAAAATTATCTAAGCGCATTATAAAGCCGTGTTTTTTAGCCTTTTTACGCCAAGACGACGGGTTTAAAACATCTCTTGATAGACGCTTTCCGGCCTGTGTAAATAAGCTGTAGTCAAACGACAAGGGCACACGTAAGGCGATGTTTAACTGTGAACTGTTTATGGCACCTTTGTCAAAAAAATTGACATAACTGTAACCTGCTTCTAAAGAAAAATGACTGAACTGGTATCCCAGATTAAAATGAGGCAAAATAAACGCTCCGCCACCATCGGGAGCCCCCGAACCACCACCACCGCCCAAGTGAATGCCTGTGTCTAAAAACAGAGCTTTACCCAAATTTGTTTTAAGCCCGGCATCAACACCCAAGGTAAACAAACCGCCTCTAAAACCATTTACGCTGCCGTACATACCCAAACCTGTATAAAACCAATCGTTTATTTTAAGATTGTAATGGATACCTGTAAGCCCCATATTGTCTTCGCCGGCAGGCATGTTAACCGATAGGTAGTCTAGAGACATAAAAGATTTCTGTGTTAGTTTTTGAGGGACTGCTGTGTCTTGGGCTTGCAGGAAAACAGCGCAACTCAAAAAAAGTAAAAAGAGTATATTTCTAGACATTTTTATTGTTTAAGATTTTAATCAAAGCCGGATTGGCATAGACAGTTGATTTAGCACCGCGTGAAAAACCGATGAGACAAATACCCAACTCTTTGGCAAAATCAACCGCTAAAGACGAGCAAGAAGAGACAGCTACCACAATGGGAATCTGAGCTATAAAGGCCTTCGATACAATTTCGAATGACACCCGGCCACTGACTAAAAGTACTGAGGCATCCTTTAAATGGGTAGCTATAAGTAACTGTCCTACAGCTTTATCAACGGCATTATGACGCCCGATGTCTTCTTTTAAGGTTAAGATATTATTATGCCTGTCAAAAATAGCCGCCGCATGTGAGCCACCCGACAAGTCGAAAGTTTTTTGCAGGGTAGTCATCTTTTTAAACATCTTTTCTACTTGGGTAATATCAAAACGGTTAATACCCGATAAGGTTTCTCCTGTAAAAGTAATATCGTCTAACTTTTGTTTGCCGCAAATACCACACGAAGACACCGAAAGTAAAGTGCGTTTGTTTAGATATCCTTTGCCTAAAGCTTCTTTTGGAATATTGGCATTGACAATGCAAAAGGCATTATCGCGTTGCTCTACAAGCTCTAGGTTTAAATCGGCAGTGTTTTTGTAAATATCTTCGGCATAGAGTAAGCCGCGAACCAATTCAAAATCGTCACCGGGAGTACGCATTACAACCGTATAGGGTTCATCATTAATATTTATTTGCAGAGCGGCTTCTACCACCAAATTATCTTGAATTTTTTTGGGGTAGCCGTCTTTTATATGTAATCCTTCGTAAGGGGTTGTTTGCATAATTTATTTTAGGTATTTAGTCGTTTAATGTCTCAAAAGCAAGTAATTGGTTAGATTGCCCTTCGACTTTGCTTCTGATAATATCGGACAGACAGAATGGTACTTGTGTTAAACTTTTTCAAAATCTACCGCTACAACTTTGTACTCGGGTGTTAGCGTTTCCTTATCACCTACACTGCCGGTAATCAGATTTATAAATACTTCGGGTTGATGAAATGTTGTACGTAAAACACCGGGTTTAACTGTCTTACTCACCTTTACGGTGATGTTAACACTCCCGCGCTCAGAAAAAATACGCACCCTGTCTTTGTTGTGAATATTTTTACGTTTGGCATCTTTAGGGTGGACTTCTAAAACATCTTGTGCTAAAATATCCTGATTGTCAGTTCGTCGTGTCATAGTCCCCGAATTGTAATGTTCTAATTCGCGTGCTGTGGTTAAAATAAACGGATATTGGTGTCCATTGGCAACTATTTCGGGTGTTTCTTCAAAGTCAAAGTGGTGGAAAGTACCTTTACCCTTTTTAAAAGCGCCATTTGTATGAAGGATTTTGGTGTCTGAACCATCTTCTTTAATGGGCCATTGCAAGCCGTTATCGCCCAATCTGTCCCAAGTCAAGCCTTTCATAAAAGGGATTACATCGGCAATTTCATCAATAATCTTAGCGGCGTCATAAACAGGGCCGGTAGGTTGTTTATAGCCCATTTTAGCCATCAAATCTATTATTATTTGCCCATCGGCTTTGGCATTACCAATAGGTTCTACAACCTTATTGACGCGTTGCACACGACGTTCGCCGTTGGTAAATGTGCCGTTTTTTTCAAAATACGAAGCGGCCGGTAAAATAACATCGGCCATTTCGGCCGTGGCCGTCATAAAGAGTTCTTGAACCACTACCAATTCTAAATTTTCGAAAGCTTTGATACTGTGATTGGTGTTAGGATCTGTCATAATGGTGTCTTCACCAACAATATAAAGGGCTTTTAATTTTCCGGCAACAGCCGCATCTAACATTTCAGGAATTTTATATCCAGCTTTTATCGGCATCTGAGCCACGCCGTACTTTTCGGCGTAATAATTCCGGATTTCGGGTTTTGAAATATCCAAATAGCCGGCGCCTTGATGCGGTTGTACACCCATGTCGGCGGCCCCTTGCACATTGTTTTGTCCCCGCAGGGGATTTAAACCAACACCATGACGGCCCACATTACCCGTCATCATAGCCAAGTTAGAAATAAGCATGACGGTTTTACTGCCTTGATAGTGTTCGGTAACACCAAGACCGTGAAATTCCATTGCGTTCTCTGCTTTGGCGTAGGCTACAGCTGCTTGTTTAACCAAGTTCTTAGAAACGCCTGTTACTTGCGCTAAGGCCTCTATATCCAATGCGCGTACATGTTGCTCGAATTCGGCGTAAAATTCGGTATAAGCCTCTATAAAGGCTTGTTTTACCAAATTTTCTGTAATAATATAATAGGCCATCATATTGAGAACGGCCACATTTGTACCCGGCCTTATTTGTAAGTGATAAGTAGCCAATTGGGCCAGTGTGGTTTTTATCGGATCAACCACGATTGACGTAACACCTTTCATAAAAGCCTGCTTTATCTTAGCGCCCGTTACCGGATGGGCTTTAAGCGGATTGGCACCTATAAGGAAAACAGCGTCGGCTTGTTTTAAATCTTCTATAGAATTGGTAGCCGCTCCTGTACCAAAAGATTGCTGCATGCCATAAGCTGTTGGGGCATGACATACCCGTGCACAACCGTCAATATTGTTAGTGCCTACGGCCACGCGGATAAATTTTTGCATCAAATAATTCTCTTCGTTAGTCGCCCGCGATGACGAGATACCGCCAATAGCATCGGCTCCGTATTTGGCTGTGATGGTTTTTAATTTTGTGACGATAAAGTCATACGCTTCATCCCAAGTTACTTTTTTAAATTTTCCGTCGCGCTTTATCATAGGCTCTGTTAACCTATCGGGATGGCGGTAAAATTGATGCGCAAAGCGTCCTTTAAGGCAGGTATGTCCTTCGTTAACTTCGGCCGTTTCCGGAGCTTGAATGCCTTTTATTTCGTTATTAATAACGGCGACTTCTAACTGGCAACCCACACCACAATAAGTACAAGTTGTACGGACAATTTTATCGGCTTTAAGCGTTTTGGT
>CAZMBM010000135.1:0-2103 GCA_964564475.1 uncultured Flavobacteriaceae bacterium
AAAAAGGTTTTTATTTTAGAGAAACATACTACAATAAACCCCTCACCGTAAAGAAGGAAAACAATCAAATTAGTTGGAAATTATCAAATGAAACGAAACTTTTAGGAAAAATTGATTGTTTAAAAGCTACAGCCCAATTTAGAGGTCGTGAATATACAGCTTGGTATGCAAAAAATATACCTGTGTCTTTTGGTCCATGGAAGTTAAATGGTTTAAGTGGGCTCATAATAGAGGCTTACGATTCTTCTGGATTTTTCAGGGTTCAAGCTACTAAAATTTCAATTGGAGACAGTGACAAAGTAAGTCTAAAAATGAAAAAGGTAAACTTAGAAAAGGCGTTAACAATGGCAGAATTTTTTAATAAAAAGGGAAAACTGGAAGCAGATTTTATGACAAAATTAAATAGCAGATTACCTAAAGGTATTAAACCTTTTAAAATAGCTAAAAACTGTAGCGATTGTGGTAAAGAATTAGAGATATTTAATAAAAATAATTAATGCTAATATGTCATAAACTTAAATATATTATAATATTCTTAATTTTTACTGGTCAACTTTTAGTGGCGCAAAAAAATATTGAGGTAACCTATTTGATACAATACAACACTGAAATGCCAAACAGCAGAATAGGGAATCTTCAAATCGATTTTAAGCATAATAAATCAGTCTTTCTTACCTCAAGAGGTAATCTCAAAAGTGGTGTAACTCAAAAAGGCAGTAAATTTAAAGATGTAGAAAAAACGATTGAGGGCTATCCTGTTTTGGATAAAAGTAAGGATTCTTTAAAAACCAAAATGGAGATCAATAATAGTACTTACTTAGTACTTGAAACAATGCCAATTTTTAAATGGGTAATTGATAGTAAAGAAACTAAAAAAATAGGCACCTATGTTTGCAAAAAGGCAACAACCTATTTTAGGGGTAGAAATTATATTGCTTGGTATGCTGTAGATTTACCAACACAATTTGGTCCTTGGAAATTTAATGGCTTACTGGGGCTTATAATGGAGGTTTATGACGAAACCAATCGCTATCATTGGACAGCCCAAAAAATTAAGATGCTTAACAAAAAAATAGAATTACCAAAATACGAATCGTATTATACTAAGATTGATTTGAGAAAATATGCTGAATTAAGATATGAAAGTCCACTAACTACAAACAAGTCACGACTACCAAGAGGCGCCGTTGTTGTAAGAACTATTAGAGCACCAAGAAACGGTATGGAAATAAAATTTGAGTGGGAAGAATAAAATCTTTAAAAATGGATGGAAATTGTTAGTGAAACGTTTATTAAAGGACATCCTAAAATTAAAATAAATTGAATAGATTATATAACATTTTACTTGTATTATTGATAGCCAATTTAAACACCAACGCCCAAAACAAAACTATTTGTGGTGAGGTTTATTATAAACAAGCTACAAATTTTTCAAGATATTTTGTACGTCAATTTATAATGCAATTTAACAATGACGCTTCTTTATATCAGGAATACAAACCGAAAATTAAAAAAGGGGAACTAAAAAAAGTTTATTCTAATCAAGACTTAACTTACGCTAACGAAATAGCTCGTAACAATCTTTCACCTGAATTTTTTTATTCAAACAAAAAGGATTTATACTTTAGAGAAATTTGGTTTGATAAGCCCTTGTTGGTAAAAGAAAACAATTTTATTTTTAAATGGGTATTACAAAAAGAAACTAAAAAAATAGGAAATTTTTCTTGTCAAAAAGCAACAACTACTTTTAGAGGTAGAAATTATATTGCTTGGTTTGCAAAAGAGATACCTGTACCATTTGGGCCGTGGAAATTTAAAAATTTACCAGGTCTCATATTAGAAATTTATGATACGGAAAATGTATTTCACATAATAGTTCAAAAAATTAAAATAGGCCAGAAAACTAATTGTAAATTAAATATTACGGCTAAAGAACTTCAAACGCCATTATCTTTAAAGGCATATTTTAAAGAAAGGAAGAATCTTATAAATGCAGATTTTGCAAGATTAAGTAGCAAAATGGGTAGAACTAAACCTTTAAAAATGGATGAAAATTGTGACGATTGTAGTGAAAGTATAGAAATATTTAATAAAAATAATTAA
>CAZMBM010000135.1:2203-5211 GCA_964564475.1 uncultured Flavobacteriaceae bacterium
TGAAAATTGTGACGATTGTAGTGAAAGTATAGAAATATTTAATAAAAATAATTAATTAATTTTTAGAAATATATTATTAAATGAGGTACGTTTTACTGTTTGTTTGCTTTTATTGTTTTACACTTATTGCGTATTCTCAGACTACAATAACAGGTCATATTTCAGATACCACCAAAACAGTTATTCCTTATGCCAATGTGGTTTTAAGTAGTACAGATAATTTAATTGTGGCCTATACTTTTTCTAATGAAAAAGGTCTGTACACATTAAAGACAAATAAAACAGGCACATTTAATTTGCGCTTTTCGGCTATGGGTTATAAAACCGTCATAATCCCCATAGAAATTACCCCGCAAACCAAAAAAATTAGTAAAAGTGTATCGCTAAAAGAAAAGTCTTTTACGCTTAACGAGGTTATTGTACAAGCCAATAAACCTATTACAGTAAAAAGAGACACGGTTGTTTTTATAGCATCTGCCTTTAAAAAAGGTAACGAACAGGTGGTAGAAGACCTGCTAAAAAATATACCGGGTCTAAGCGTAGATAGTAAGGGCACCATAAAAGTAAACAATACCGAAGTAGAAAAAGTTATGGTAGAGGGCGATGATTTTTTTGATAAAGGCTATAAAATTCTCACTAAAAATATGCCAGTAAATCCCATAGAAAAAGTCGAAATATTAAAACACTATTCTAACAACAAATTACTTAAAGGGATTGAACAAAGTGACAAGGTGGCCTTAAACCTTATTTTAAAAGACGATGCCAAACGCCAATGGTTTGGCAATTTTGAAATGACTTACGACGCTTCTTTAAAAAGCTATTATGAGTTTAAGAGCAACTTGATGAATTTTGGTAAAAAAAACAAATACTATTTTTTAACCAATTTTAACAATATTGGCAGTGATGCTACGGGCGATATTTACCAACTGATACATCCTTTTCATTTTAATGAACCCGGCAGTATTGGCGATGACGAAACGGCTAAAAGTTTATTGGGTTTAAGTGCTTATATACCCAATTTTAAAGCTTCGCGCACAAATTTTAACAATGCAGAACTCTTGTCTTTAAACGCTATATTTAAACCCAATAAAAATTTAAAAATAAAACCTTTAGCCTTTTTTAATTGGGACGAAAACGATTTTTTTAGAAATTCAGTACAGTCATTTAATATCAATAACACCCAGTTTACAAATACCGAAGATTATAGACTGCGAAAGAAACAGTTTACAGGTTTTGGTAAAATAGACATAAGCTACGATATTTCTAAAACCAAAACCCTTAAAATAATTAGCAAGTACAACAATCAGAATAAAAATGATAAAAGCAATCTCGTTTTTAATAATGACCCTACACAAGAAAACTTAAAAACCAACAATGAACTATTTGACCAAAAAGTGAGGTTTACCAATAAATTTAAAAAACACAAAGTCTTTTTACTCACCGCGCGGTACATAAACGAAAAAACACCGCAGACCTATACCCTAAATAAGTTTTTTTATCAAGATTTATTTCCGAGCCTTAGCAATGTAAACAACGTAGCACAGCTAAGCAAAAGCCACATGCAGTTTGCCGGCTTTGAAGCCCATTTAATGGACAGAAAGCAAAGTGGCAATCTTTTAGAATTACAGTTTGGCAATAAATACAGAAACGATAAACTCGCTTCAAACTTTTTGCTTAAAAAAGAAAAGACCGTTGTAAATAAACCCGTTGGCTATCAAAATAACACAACTTACACAACCAATAATTTATATTTTAAATCTAAGTACCGTTTAAAAATTAAGCAGGTCGCTTTTATAGGTAAATTAGATTTTAACCAACTGTATAACAGTTTAAAACAAAAAGGAACTAAAAAAAGCCAACAGCCTTTTTTTATAAACCCTTCTGTCGGTTTTGATTGGGAAATAAACAAAAAAAACAAAATTGTTACATCGTATGCTATTAACACAACTAATGCCAAAATTTTAGATGTTTACAGCAATTATGTCCTTACGAGTTTTCGCTCTTTTACCAAAGGGACAGGTGGGTTTAACCAGTTAAATGCGTCATCAATAACTTTAAACTACCAATTAGGCAATTGGAGCGACAAGTTTTTTGCCAACACCTTTATATTTTATAATAAGAACCACGATTTCTTTTCAACAAATTCGTTGGTAACACAAAACTATTCGCAGTCTGATAAAATTTTGATTAAAGACCGCAAGATGTTCCTCTTATCTTCTACAATAGACCGTTATTTTAAAGCTATTTCATCTAATTTAAAACTCAAATTTGGCTATTCTAACTCAAATTATAAAAACAGTGTAAACAGTACTGCTTTGCGCGAAGTTATCGTTATAAATTACAATTACGGTTTGTCTTTACGTTCTGGTTTTAGAGGCATTTTTAATTATGACATCGGTACAAAATGGACGACCAGTCAAATAAAAACATCTTTTTCTAATACGTTTACAGACAATATGAGTTATTTAGATTTATCGTTTGTTTTTAACGATAAGTTTGATGCACAACTACAAACAGAACGCTACTTTTTTGGCAATCTAGAGCGCGATAACACCTATTATTTTATGGATTTAACAGCCAATTATAAACCTAAAAAAAGCAAACTAAGCCTGTCTCTTTCGGCAAAAAACTTATTTAACACTTTGCGCTTTAAAAACTATTCCATTAGCGACATCAGCACTTCTACAACAGCTTACAGGCTTTTGCCTAGATATATTTTGGTCAGTTTAAAATACAGATTTTAAAAGAAGCGTCTTAATTAATTCCTACATCTTATACAACCACAAAGCCGGGTTAACGGTTTTAACTTCTTTAAAAAGCAGAAAAGCCAAAATGGTTTTACTGGCACATATTAAACCCAAAGACGCTACAGAATTAAAGGCTTTGTTTATAGTATTACCTATCAAGATTCCTCTTCAGATATACAGAATTTGCAAATAATGCAAAATCTAGCGAAATCGCTAGATGCCTATTTCGGGGGGGGGGGTAAAAGGGCTTTTTAAAAATTA